>VFKT01000329.1 GCA_009885395.1 Deltaproteobacteria bacterium
CCAATCGGTCATTTTCGAGGGGCAGGGTTGTTCGGTCGATACCTGCCACGGTTCCAGCGCGGTCGGAGGGCTCGATCTGCGCGCCGGCCGATCCTACGCCAATCTCTTCGAGGTGCCCTCGCAAGCCAGCTCCAATCTGCGCCTGGTTCCCGGTGAACCCTCCGAGAGCTTTCTCTTCGAGAAGCTGCTGGCCGCCACCGAACCCGGCAGCGTCACCATTGCCGGAAGTCCGATGCCGGTCGGTCGGGCACCGATTCCCGTCGAGCATCTGACAGCATTGCGCACCTGGATCGAGCATGCCGCTCCCGAGACCGGTTCGGTGGGCGACTCGATCCTTGGCGAATCCGAAATCATTGAAGACCTGCTCGGCACCTGCCTGCCGCCGGCGACACCGATTGCGATCGAGCCTCTGGCAGCACCCGATGCCGACGACGGCGTCCAATTTCGCATGGCCACCTACAAGCTGCCGGCACGAACTGAAATCGAAGTCTGTTTCGCGCAGTACTACGACCTGAGCGAGGTGGTGCCCGAGGAGTACCAGGATCGGGAACGCGGCGTCTTTTTCATCAACGGCCAGCATCTTCGCCACGATCCACACAGCCACCATTTCGTTGTCGACCATTCCGGACTTGGGGCCGAATCCGTGAACCACCCCGCTTTTGGCGTGTGGACCTGCGGCGGCGGTGAAGGTGACGGCGAGAGCTGCGATCCGCTCGATCAGAACTCCTGCGGCGAGCAAGGCGACTGTCGCAGTCAGGTAAGTAATTCAGTGGCTTGCATCGGGTTTGGTCCGCCGCAGGGGGGTGTGAATGTGGCCGCCGGTGGAATCGGCGGTGCCCAGACGGCACAGCAGTTTGTCCCACCGCGGGAGGGCGTTTATACCGAGATCCCGATTCGGGGGATTCTGTATATGAATTCACATGCATTCAATCTGACTGGAGAGGACCATCCGCTGAACGGCCGGCTGAATCTCTTCTTCGCCCGTGATCGCCGCTGGCAGAGTCAGGCCATTGTCAATCTCGGAACGCTTTATGCTGCTTCGGGGCAAGCGCCTTTTACCAAGAAGCATTATTGCGGCGAGCAGGTCATGCCGCAGGGCTCCGAATTGCTCAGCCTGAGTTCTCATACCCATAAGCGCGGCGGTAATTTTACCGTCGATCTGCCCGATGAGACGAGGATCTACCAGAGCCTGAGTTATTCCGATCCGGTCGACCAGAGCTACGAGCCGGCGCTCCGCTTCGACTCGCCAGATTCGAAGGATCGAACTCTCACGTACTGCGCTGATTTCAACAATGGTCTCGACGCCGAGGGCAATCCCGACCCGCGACTGGTGACGCGACTTTCGACCATGCCTGATCGCGCGAGCTGCCGGCCCGTGGCCTGTGCCGAGGGGCGCATCGGGACAGCTTGCGCGGGCACACAGGATCATGCGAGCTGCGATACGGCGCCCGGGGCAGGTGACGGGCTTTGTGATGCCTGCCCGATTCAGGCCGGCGTCACGACTGAAAACGAAATGTTCGTCCTGACGGGGGCTTATATCGTTCGCTGAGGACTTGGCCCCCTTTACGAAGGGGGCCGCGGATCGTAGGCGCCACAAACCCCCGATTTGTCATAGTGCCACCTATCGGACGTTGGCGGTGTAGGCCCCATATGCAAATGTCCGGTTCGTCCCATTTAGAAATGTCCGGTTTCGGGCCACACGGGTGGCATGACGGAGCACGTGACATTGAGCTGATGGGGCCGCCGTGAAACTGAGCCAGTGGCCGCTCTGAAACTGAGGCAGGCCCCGGGGCGGTTTCTCTAGCGTTTTTTCGGTTTGGTGTCCTCCCCCTGTCTCGGCTGCGTCCTCGGGGCCGGGCGCAGGCTCGACCTCGGTCCGCAAGCAGCGGACGACGGCCGCCTGCGCCCAGACGTCAGCCCGAATCGATGTTGGCCGCCG
>VFKT01000208.1 GCA_009885395.1 Deltaproteobacteria bacterium
TTCATGTGGCTGTTGGTCCTGGGGCGGGTGAGGGCGCGATCTCCTTTGCTCAGGCGCGCCTCGACGAGGGGGCGAAGGGGGCGGCGGCCGAGGTCGCGGCAGCCGCCGGGATTCAGGCCGGCTCGATCCTCGAAGACGGGGACGCATGAAACCTGTTTACGAGGTTTGCCGCTAATGATACTCAAGGGGGTGCGTCACGGGTCTGCCGGGGCGCGTCGGTTCAAATCAAAGGTAGAAGACGGACGACGAAGGTCACGGCCAGCGCGGTCGGGACGGCGAGCGGATAAACCGCCGACGTACCCGCGAGACGCTGCCCGGGCCGCAGTCGGGTCAAGAGGGATTTTAAAGGGATAGAGACGCAATTCTGATGTTCTGAGCACGGGCCTGCAGTCCCGGACGAGGGCGACGAAATCGTCGACCCGACTTCGGTGGTGCCGGCAGAGATCAGCGTTGCAGCAGGAAACACCGCTTGGATCCAGGTTGGCTGAGCCCGAGGGGCAGGCCCAACAGGACCGGGACGGATGGCGGCGCAGCGGCGGTTCTGGCGCTTGCGCTGCGGGGACGGACCAGCCACGGCGATCCGATCTCCGCCTTCCGAACCGGCCCCGGAGGTCGAGATCGTGAAGGATAAGATTACCGTACCCGCCATCGCGTCCCGCAAGGCCGAGGGCCCCCGCGTGACGATGGTCACCGCCTACGATTTCACTTTTGCCCGCCTGCTCGATGGTGCAGGCGTCGACATCCTGCTCGTGGGCGACAGCCTCGGCATGGTGGTGCAGGGTGAGAGCTCGACCATCCCGGTGACGATGGACGAAATGGCCTACCACGTCCGGCTGGTGGCTCGGGCGCGACCGCGGGCTCTCGTGCTGGGCGATATGCCGTTCCTCTCCTACCAGGTCTCGGCGGCGGATGCGGTCGGCAACGCCGGTCGGCTGATCAAGGCGGGCGCCGAAGCCGTCAAGCTGGAAGGCGGTGTCTACCAGGCAGCGACCATCGAAGCGCTGGTGCGGGCCGAGATCCCGGTCGTCGGCCACGTCGGGCTGACGCCGCAAGCCGTGCACCGCATGGGCGGCCATCGCGTGCAGGGGCGTGACGAGCAGGGGCGGCGTCGGGTGCTCGAGGATGCGCGTGCGGTCGCTGGCGCCGGCGCCTTCGCGCTGGTGCTCGAGGGGGTGCCGCTCGATCTGGCGCGCGAGATCACGCAGGAATTGTCGATCCCGACCATCGGCATCGGCGCCGGTCCGTTCTGCGACGGCCAGGTGCTGGTCCTGCACGATCTGCTCGGGCTTTCCGACGGCAGTCGCCCGACGCCACGCTTCGTGCGTCAATATGCCGGACTGGGAGCCCTCGTTGCGGAGGCCACCCATCGTTTTTGTGACGACGTGCAGCGGGGTGCCTTTCCTTGCGATCTTGAGAGCTACCACGCCCCGGGTTCGGAACTTCGGGTGGCCAGCGAAGTGCCGCGTTTCGACACGGTAGCCGCGATGCAGGGCTGGGCCGAGCAGCAACGCGCCGCCGGCCTGCGCATCGCTTTTGTCCCGACGATGGGTTTTCTGCATGAGGGGCATCTCGACCTGGTGCGTGAGGCCCGTCGGCGTGCCGACCGGGTGGTGGTTTCAATCTTTGTCAACCCCATCCAGTTCGACCGCGAGGAAGACCTGATGGCCTACCCCCGCGATCTCGATCGCGACGTGGCGCTGCTCCGGGACGAGGGCGTGGATGCGGTCTATGTCCCGCGCGCCGAGGGTATGTACGCTGAAGATTTCGCTACCGGGGTCGGTGTCGACCGGTTGTCGGTTGGGCTCTGCGGGGCGCATCGGGCGGGGCATTTCCGGGGCGTGACGACGGTGGTGACCAAACTTTTCCACGCCGTGCGCCCGCATTTGGCCATCTTCGGTGAGAAGGAT
Source organism: Deltaproteobacteria bacterium (assembly GCA_009885395.1). GTDB lineage: Bacteria > Desulfobacterota > Binatia > UBA12015 > UBA12015 > SXLG01. Next base: position 1,908 of record VFKT01000208.1, read on the forward strand.
TTTCAGCAGCTTGCCATCGTTCGGCGCATGACGCGTGATCTGGATTTCGGCATCGAGGTTTTGGGCCATCCGACGGTGCGCGAGGCCGATGGCCTGGCGCGATCAAGCCGCAACGCCCGCCTCTCAGATGAGGCTCGTCAGGAGGCGGCGGCCATTCCCGTGGCCCTCGACATGGTCCGCCAGGCGCTCGGCGAGGGGATGCTTATGGCCGAGGCCTTGGCCCGGGTTTTTCGCGACTCGATCGCGGCCCACGCATCCACCGCAAGAGTTGAATATGCCGAAATCGTCGACTCCGATTCATTGGAGCCGGTCGTCGCGGTGGATCGCCCGGCCCATTTCGCCATCGCGGTGTGGATCGGCGGGGTCCGCCTGATCGACAACGTGCGCTTGGATCCGGGCCAGGCGTCGCCTTCTCGCCTCGGTCGGAACGAACGATTGGTCGGCGGCGTTTCCTCGCGATCTCATGTGGCCACCGAGCAGGCGGTCATGCTGCAGGCTCGGCGCGGCTGTTGAGTCGGGAGCAGGGGGTCGCAGAGCCCAGGCTGGGGTTTGCTGTGGGTAAGCGGCGTGCCGGCCCAAGCGGCGCTGTGGTTCGGCTCCGTCGCTGGTGGTAAAGCCGGGCTTGCATGGCCGGCGAGGGCGAAAAAACCATCGCGGTCAACCGCAAGGCCCGGCACGACTACTTCATCGAGGAAACGATCGAGGCCGGTCTGGCGTTGCTCGGCGCCGAGGTCAAGTCGATACGCGAGGGCCGGGTCAATATGAAGGACGGCTACGCCCGGATTGATCGCCGCGGTGAAGCCGCGCTGGTCGGCGTGCATATCTCGCCCTGGACCCACACCACGCAGGAACCACCCGACCCCGATCGGGTGCGCAAACTCCTGCTGCATCGCCGCGAAATCGATCGCCTTGGCGGCAAGGTCCGCGAACGCGGCTACACGTTGGTCCCGATCCGGCTCTATTTCAAGGGCGGTCGTGTCAAAGTTGAGATTGGCCTGGCGCGCGGCAAGGAAGGCCACGACAAGCGGGCCGCTCTCAAGGAGCAGCAGGCCAAACGCGAGATCCAGCGCGTCCTGAAATCGTATTGAGCGCGTGTCTGGTTTCGTGGCAGACTTCATGCCACAGACTCCTCCTATGGAACCAATCAAGATCGTCGGCGTGACGGGTTCGCCCTACAGCCGGAAAATGCGCTCGATTCTGCGTTACCGCCGTATCCCGCATGTCTGGATCCAGCGGGGCTCTCCCGAGGATCGGGATTTGCCGCCGGTCGCGGTGGATCTGATGCCGGTCCTGGTCTTCCCTCGCGGCGTCGGCGGGGCGCCAGAATCCATGATCGACTCAACCTTCCAGTTGCGCCGTCTCGAAGCCGAATATCCCGACCGGAGCCTCCTGCCACCCGATCCCGCGCTGGCTTTCCTTGATCTTTTGCTTGAAGATTTCGCCGACGAGTGGCTCACCAAGGCGATGTTCCACTACCGCTGGGCATTCGCGCCGGATATTGCAAAGGCCGCAGCGATCCTGCCGCGCTGGTTCGCGACGGAGGCAGCGGAGGAGCGGCAGCGGAAGATGGGAGAGGCATTTGCGGCGCGTCAAATCGCTCGACGCGGAATCATCGGCAGCACGCCTGAGAGCGCTCCGATGCTTGAAGGCAGCTACCGACGCCAGTTGGCGTTGCTGGCGCTTGCTCTAGAGGGGCAGCGTTTCCTTTTTGGTGCGCGACCTTCGACCGCCGATTTCGCCTTCTTTGGCCAGCTCACACAATTGGCGCAGTTCGATCCGACTCCGGCCGCCGTGGCGTTGCAGGAAACACCACGCGTCGTCGCCTGGGTCGATGTGGTCGAGGACCTCTCAGGCGCCGAACCGTCAGAGGCTGATTGGGTGGACCGGGAGAGCGGCGCCAGGCGGCTGGCCGGACTTCTCGGAGAGGTCGGCCGCACCTATCTGCCTTTTCTGCTCGCCAACGCGGCCGCAGCAACGACCGGGGCGGCGACACTTATCTGCGAAATCGACGGCCACCGTTACGAGCAGAGTCCCTTCCCCTACCAGGTGAAATGCCTGCGCTGGCTGCGCGAAGCCCGTGCCGCACTCAAACCAGCTGACCGCGCCTGGGTGGACGGGGTGCTCGCCGATACCGGCTGCGCGGCCTTGTCTGCGCCGGCATAGGGAGTGGCCGTAGGCAGTCGGAGATTTTTTCAGCGCTGGACCAGGGTGCTCGCGTTCTTGGCGAAGGCCGCGGCGCCCTCGGTGTCCTTCTCAAGGTTCGGCACCCGCATCGGGATGATCGCCCCACGCTGGCAGGCCGGCCGCTCTTTCATCACGCCAAGCCAACGCTGGAGATGATCGAGTCCGTCCACCGAGACTCCTGACCATTCGTGTGTCCGCACCCAGGACCAGTTGGCGATGTCGGCAATCGAAAAATCATCGGCGAGCCATTCGCTCTCGCCAAGGCGGCGGTCGAGGACTTCAAACAGGCGCCTCGATTCGTTCTGATAACGATCGATCGCCGGCTGGATCTTCTCGGGGAAGTAGCGGAAAAAGACGTTGGCTTGGCCCATCATCGGGCCGATGCCGCCCATCTGGAACATCAGCCATTGGATGACCTTCGAGCGGCCCCGGCGATCGCTCGGCAGAAGGCGGCCCGCCTTCTCGGCGAGGTAGATCATGATGGCGCCCGATTCGAAGACGGCGAAATTGTCCTCGTCGCGATCGACGATCGCCGGGATACGACCGTTGGGGTTGATCTTCAGGAACGCATCCTGCTTCTGCTCGCCCTTGAGCAGGTCGATGGCGTGCACCTCATAGGTCATGCCGAGCTCCTCAAGGGTGATCGAGGCCTTCCAGCCGTTGGGTGTGGAGGTGGTATAAAGATCAATCATCGGGAGGCCCTCTGCGGCAGGCGGCTACACAATCGGTGGGAGATCTGCCACGATCCGGGCGGGGTTGCTCTGTCTCCACGCGCGGATTTTTATGCAGGCCAGCCCTTGAAAGCCGCAAATCCGACCGAGACACTAAGAGCGTGGCCACCAATGGACAACCCCCCGGCACAACGACCGTCCACGTCGTGACCGGCAATCTCACGTGCGCCGGGACGATCGTCTATTTGAGCGCCGATGGCAGTTGGCAAACGGCGCTGGAACGGGCGCGGGCTTTCGAGCGCGAAGACGAAGCGAAAGCCGAACTCGCCCGGGTGCGAGTCGACGAAGCCGAGATCACCGAGCCCTACGTCTTTGCCGCCGCAAGCCGGGACGGACGCGTCGGGCCCTCGTCGGCGCGCGAGATTCTGCGCGCGGCCGGGCCAAGTACCCGTTTAAGACGGCCCGACTGAACCGCCTTCGCGAAAGACTGGTATGTATAGATACGACGACGACGATAAGCGCCTGGTACGCGAGCGCGCCGAGCAGTTCCGCGGCCAGGTCGAGCGCCGCATTGCCGGCGAAATCACGGAAGAAGAGTTCAAGCCGCTTCGCCTGCAGAACGGGCTCTACCTGCAACTGCACGCCTACATGCTGCGGATCGCGATCCCCTACGGGCTTTTCTCAAGTGGACAGATGCGGCAATTGGCGCATATCGCCCGCACCTGGGATCGTGGTTACGGCCATTTCACGACGCGCCAGAACATCCAGTTCAACTGGTCGAAACTGGACGAAGTCCCGGACATTCTCGATGCGCTGGCTGAAGTCGAGATGCACGCCATCCAGACCAGCGGCAATTGCATCCGTAACATCACCACCGACCATCTCGGCGGCGTGGCGCGCGACGAACTCGAAGATCCACGGCCCTGGTGCGAGCTGACCCGTCAGTGGTCCACCTTCCACCCAGAATTCGCGCATCTGCCGCGCAAATTTAAAATTGCCTTTACCGCGACACCGGGGCTCGACCGGGCCGCGATCAAGCTGCACGATATCGGCGTGCGCCTGGTGCAGAGCGCCGACGGCGATCCCGGCTTCGAGATCTGGGTCGGCGGCGGGATGGGGCGGACGCCGATCATCGGCGCCTGTATTCGTGAGTTTCTACCGCGCCGCCATCTGCTTTCGTATCTTGAGGCGATCCTGCGGGTGTACAACCTGAACGGTCGACGCGACAATATCTTCAGGGCGCGCATCAAGATTCTGGTGAGTTCGCTCGGGATCGAGCGCTTTCGCGAGCTGGTTGAAGAGGAGTGGGCGGCCAGCCGGGAAGATGCGATGGAGTTTCGTGACGACGAGATCGCCCGCATGCAGAGCTTCTTCGCGCCGCCGGCCTACCCGGCGGCGGGCTCGTCGGACGAGTTGCTGCTGTCGTATCGTCAAGCGGAAGATCTTGAGTTCGCGCGTTTCGCCCGCAATAACGTCGTCCTGCATAAACAACCGGGCTACAGCGCGGTGGTGCTCTCGCTCAAATCCTTCGACGCACCGGCGGGTGATCTGAGCGATACGCAGATGGATTCGATTGCCAACCTGGCCGACCGCTTCGGTTTCGGCGAGATCCGCGCCACCCATAATCAGGATCTGGTGTTGCCCGATGTGCGCACCAGCGACTTGCCCGAACTCTGGCGCGAACTCCAGACGCTGGATGTGGCGACCGCCAACGCCGGGCGGCTCACCGACCTGATCTGCTGCCCCGGTCTCGATTTCTGTAATCTTGCCAACGCCCGCTCGCTTCCTCTTGCACAGGAAATTCGCCAGCGTTTCGATGACCTCGATTACCTCGATGATCTCGGCCCCTTGAGTCTCAAGATCTCGGGCTGCATCAACGCCTGTGGACACCACCACGTCGGCAACATCGGGATTCTTGGCATCGACAAAAAGGGCGAGGAGTTCTACCAGCTCATGCTCGGCGGCTCGGCCGACGACGATGCGTCTCTCGGCCGTGTGCTTGGGCCCGCTTTCAGCCGCGACGTGATTGTCGGCGCCGTCGACCGGGTCTTGCAGACCTATCTTGGCCTGCGCGAAAGCGACGACGAAACCTTCATCGAAGCGTACCGCCGAGTCGGCGAGGCGCCCTTCCGCGATGCGCTCTATGGTCAGGTGCTTTATGCGAATCATCCGCCAGCGTGAAATTGTTGACGACGGCTGGGTTCACGTCGCAACCGACGAGGCTCTCCCCTCCAGCGGTGACGTGATCGTCCCGCTGGCGCGCTGGCAGAGCGAGCGGGAAGAGCTGCTGGCCCGCACGACGGGCCGGCTTGGCGTGCGTTTGCCCAACGACCGGCCGCTTGCCGAGATCGCAGCCGACCTGCCGCGACTGGCGTTGGTCGCGATCGAGTTTCCGAAATACCGCGATGGGCGCGGCATGAGCCTCGCGCGTCTCTTGCGGCAGCGGCATGGTTTCCGCGGCGAGATTCGGGCGGTTGGAAACGTGCTGCGCGACCAGATGGCGTATCTGGAGCGCTGCGGTTTCGACGCTTACGAGCTCACGCCGGGCAAGAGTCTTGAGAGCGCCTTGCTGGCTTTCGACGAGATCGCCGTCACCTACCAGGGTGCGATCGAGCCGCGCAGCGTGTCGCGTTTGCGCGGCTCGGCGGGGTGATGTCGCTGCCGGGCAGGGATCTTCAGCCGCAGGACGGTTGGCGGCGCGCCAGCTTCGCGGTGAATCGCCAGAGCGGAATGATCGCCGCCGGCAGAGAAACCTGAAGCCGCAGCGCGCCAACGACGAAGGGGACCGGGACAGCCCGTGGGCCGTCGCACGAACGTGGGCTTGGCGAGGGGTTCCCTTGCGCTCGCCGACGCGGTAGGCTGGCCTTGTCGTCAATGGGGGCGACCAGGTTTCGACGGGGGTTACAAAGGTCAGGGTTGCACGCCGAGGTTCCGGCAGGCCTCGTAAAACAGCCGGAACTGCTTAACCGCAGATAATTTCCCGTACGCTCTCGCGGCTTAGTCCGTGAGCGTCCGCTTGGGCCCTCTCCCACTGGGTTGAGGCGGGCGTCAAATTCGTGGGATCGGGGACCAGCTTTCGCCGGAGGGCAGGTTCCTAAAATCTTTCTGGCTGGCCGTTTCGGACCCGGCTCACAGGGGTCGCCGCGGCGAGATCAAAGAGTGAGCTAAGCGTGTAGATACTTTGGTTCGAGTGCCTTCGGACGCGGGTTCGATTCCCGCCGCCTCCACTTCTATCGAAAGGGCCCGGAGTTTCTCCGGGCCCTTTTCTTTGGCTGAGATCCCCACACGATGAAGGCACCGATGAAGGCGAAACGTGAGCCAAAGCGCGATCTTTTCGCGGCGGCCCCATCACGGCGAGAGAAGCGCCCGGTTCGACGCCGAGATGTTTGGCCGACTCGATCAGGGTGTAGAAGAGGGCGGCGACACCGGCGGCGAGGCTGAACTGGTTCACGTCAGCAGGTCTGTCGGAATTTCTGTGTACGGGGTTGGCGGTCGACCAGCGCTGCATGGATGCGGGACCAGAGGTCGTCCCGCTCGATGACTACGATGATCTGCCGGACCAGCGATGAGACGCCGTGTCCGCGATCCTTCGCCTGGCGCGTGAGAATCTTCACGAGGTCCGGCCGCTACGTCATGTCGATGGAGAGGATCTTCCTCGCGGGGTTTGTGATCTTTCCCATTTGGCCCTTTTTTTGTTGTCCGGGGTGCGACTATCGCTGGCGCCGTGTGTCCGCGCCAGCGATTCAGTCCCGCTGCGCGACCACCCACAGGGCCGTCTCGAGGCCGACGACGATCTCCATCGGTAGCGCTGGCTTGAGGTGCGCGATAGTTTTGCCGGCGTACCAGGTGAAGGTGGCGATGACCTGGTCACCCCACCAGATCAGGCCGCAGTCTTGGTCATCTACGGTTGCGCGTATCGTTCCCTCGATGTCGAGGGCGTATTCGAGCTCGGGCATTTTTGCCCTTTCGTTTTTTGGGCCGGGGCCCTTTGGTCCCGGCGCGTAATGGAACCATTAGGCCCACATTTCCTCGCCGCGCAAAAACGCGGCATAAGTCGCGTCCCAGCCGTATGGTGTAAAAATCTCCGAGCACATTGGCGCCCTGTGGCGCGCGCGTGGCCAGTCGTCGTCTCGGTCGGAGAGCGGCAGGTAGTCCCCGCACCGAGCGCGTCGTTGTGGTGGAAGGCGAAGAGCTGGGTCTCGGTCGAAGACGTCGCAAAGCATCTCGGGGTCTGGCGGGATTCGGTCTACCGCTGGATCGATGGCCGCGGTCTGCCCGCCCACAGGGGCGATCGTCCTACATGGGTTGCATCATTGGCGGAAATCCCCACACTACGCGGGGCTCCGGCCAGGAGTTGAACTCACACCCTTTGATGATGATTGCTACCGCCAAGCACTTCGGCTGCCGACCGTTCGCGGACGCGACGGCGCTGTCGGCGACGACGATCACGCAGCCCACGACGCTCCATCCTCTGCAACTATCTTCGGTTTTTGTCCGCAGAGTCCGCTTCTGGCATCCTGCTCGCGTGCACGGGAACCGAGCATATCGACCGGAGCGGAGCCGATGACCACGGCAGTGCCACCCCGCGAGGGAATGATGGCGGTGGTGCGCAACCGTCGCGCGCTCATCACCGGCGTTCAGCCCTTCGATGCCGATGAGCAGGGCCGCCTGCATCTCGTCGAGGTCGAGTACACCGACGGCGTCGGTGCCGAGACAGACCAGGTGCTCTGGGAGGTGGAACCGGGGACCGACGTGCTCGAACCCGCGGCACTCCCGCGGATCGAAGCGACGCCGCCGATGGAGCCGCGCGAGTTCGATGCGATGGTGCGAGCGGCGCGGTGGTCTGCGCTGACCCCCTCGCTGCCGTTCTCAGGCCTCATTGAAGACCGCCCGCCGCTCGCCGCGCCACTCTTCGGAGCTATTCACCCAGAGGCGTACCAGCTCGTGCCCGTCCTGCGCGCGCTCGAGATGCCACGCGTGGCGCTCATGCTCGCGGACGCGGTTGGTCTGGGCAAGACGATCCAGGCCGGCATGATCTTGCGCGAGCTGATGCTGCGGCGGCGCATTCGCCGCGTTCTCGTCCTCTGCCCCGCGTCGCTTCGCACGCAGTGGCGCGACGAGATGGACGAGAAATTCTCGCTCCCTTTCGACATCGTAAATCGCACCCACTCGCTGCGCTTGCAGCGTGAGCTCGGACTGGATGCGAATCCCTGGCGCGTGCACGAGCGCGTCATCGCGAGCTACCACTACCTGAAGCAGCCCGACGTGCTTGAGCAGTTTCGGACCACAGCAGAGCCCGGAGACGACGGGCGCCTTCGGTGGGATCTCCTCATCGTCGACGAAGCCCATAACCTCGCGCCCTCGAGCTTCGGCGACGACTCCGACCTCGCCGAGATGCTCCAGCAGATCGCGCCTTGGTTCGAGCATCGGGTGTTCCTCACCGCGACGCCGCACAACGGACATACCCGTTCGTTCTCGGGGCTCCTCGAAGCCCTGGATCCTGTGCGCTTCACGCGGAAATCAGAGCTCGACGCCGAGGACCGCGCCCGCGTCGGAGAGAGCGTCATCCGTCGGCTCAAGAGCGAAATCAATCGCTCGTACGTCACTCTCGCCGAGCCTGCGCGCTTCTCCGAACGGCACGTCGAGGCGCTGCCCGTCCTCCGCTTCGGAGCGCAAGAACGTCGGCTCTCGGAGACCTTTCACGACTTCCGAAAGGCGCTGCAGACTGTGACGGCGCAAGCGTCAGCGTCGGACCGCGCGGCCGCCGCGTTTGCGACCGAGGTGTTTCAGAAACGCTTGCTTTCCGGGCCATGGCCCTTCGGTCAGAGCTGGCTCAACCTGCTCGAAGGGCTCGCCGAGCGCTCGGCCCGACAGGAGCGTTCCGACGCAGAGAGCGTCGCGCGCGTTCGCGGTACGGCTAGCGACGACACCGACGACGACGCTGAGCGAGAGAGCCGTGAGCGTCAAGCCAACCGTACCGTCGGCGGGTGGCTGCAGGAGTGGCAAGCAGGACTCGCCAAGGAGATTGCCGAGGTCTCTCGCGCCGTGGATGCGCTTGGCGTGACACGCGTGTCTCCCGGACTCGATCCGACAGCGCATCGGCAGGCCGTATCGGTCGGTGCCACCAAGGTCGGCGCCGACGCGCGTCTGCGTGCGCTCGAAGCGCTCATCGAGGAGCGGCTGCGCGCGGGCGACAGCTGGAAGCCAGGCGACCAGAGCGGAGAGCGCCTGGTCGTCTTCACCGAATACCTCGCCTCGCTCAACTATATCGTCGCGCGTCTGCGCGCCCGCTTCGGCGATGGGGATTGGCTCGTCTCCCTGTTTGGCGGAATGAACGACGAGGAGCGTGATGCCGTAAAGCGCACCTTCAACGATGCGAACAGCTCGGCGCGCATTCTGCTCGCCACCGATGCTGCAGGCGAAGGCCTGAACCTCCAGCGTTCCTGCCGCTTGCTCCTGCATTGGGACATCCCGTGGAACCCGGGCAAGATGGAGCAGCGCAACGGGCGTCTCGACCGCCACGGCCAGGAACGCGACGTCCACGTCTTTCACTTCGACAGCACCGACGACGCGTCCATGCGGTTTCTCGGTAAAGTACTGAAGAAGCGCAGCCAGACCCGCGAGGATCGCGTCGTCACGGATGAGATCTTCGCTCAGGCGCTGCTCTCCCACTTCGAGTACGACGAGGATGTCGAGGTTGCAGAGGAGCGGCTCGATCGCACCATCAAGAACGCACTCGCGGCCAAGAAGGGCGCGGCCGACGACGTGCCCGACGCCGCACCACAGCCTGGCAAGGAGGACCGCGAGCGACTGGACCAGTTGCGTGCCGAGCTTGACCTCACGCCCGAGACCCTCCGCGAGACCCTCGAAACGACCCTGGCGATCGAGTCGGGTCGACCGCGCCTGCGAGCGGATGGCGAGGACCGCTATCGCTTCGTGCCCGTCGCCGGGCAGGGTCCCGTTCCAACGGTGTGGCAGGAGGTCGTGGACCAGACCCTGCGCGACGGTGGAGCCAAGGGTCCCCTCTGCGCGCTGGTCTTCGACCCGGAGCACTACGTCGTCACGCGCTCCGGTCGGCCCGTCTTCTTGCCCGAGCCGGATTCGAGGCTGCTCCACCTCGGGCACGCCCTCTACCATCGCGTGATGTCGACGTTCGCCCGCTACCGCTTCCCGGGTGGACCGAAGGCTGCCACGCGCTGGTGCGTGCGCGCGACGACTGCCTCTTCCTGGGAAATGCTGCCGCCGGACGCGGATGCGCTCATCCTGCTCACGCTTGAGGAGCTCGCCGTCAACGAGCTGCGCGAGCCGTGTCACCACTGGGTGCGAACGGTGGCGCTGCCCGTGAAGAACGGCGTGTTGGGTGACCCACTTGCGCACCGTCCCCCCACGGATTGGCAGGAGACTGCTGGCGCCGCTGGTGCTGACGCGGCTCGGGCCATCTGGGACGATGTCGAAGTCGAGGCCAGGGCCTTCGTCGAGCGGCTCCAGCGCACGCGCACGAGCGAGCTTGGCAAGCGCCTTGTCGAGGCGGGCAAGCGTGTCGCGGCCCAAGAGAAGCAGCGCTTCGACAAGCGTCGCAAGGAGCTCGACAAGGCCATCAGCGACAACCAGATCGCCAAGCTGGAGAAGGAGATCGCCGTCTACCTCGAGCGACGCCAGCAGTACCTCTTCGCCGACCTTGACGACGAGGAGCGCCGCAAGCTGTCCGACAAGCAGGCGGAACTCGAGCTGCGCCGCAGGCACTACAACGCCGTGCTCCGCCGCCTGGCCGATGAGGAGAAGCGCACGTTGGAACGCGTGATCCCGCCCCGCTATCGCCTGCGGGGCGAGGCGCGCGTGTATCCGATCGCCGTCGAGATCCGCGTGCGCGGCGTCGGGGCAGAGAACCCGCAGCGTGAAAAATCCGCATGACTGCCGAGCTCGGGGCATGGATTGAGCTGAATCAGGCCGGTCGCCTTCTCGATCGTCGCGCGCTCGAGGCACTCCCCGAGCCTGGCGACGCGCCGTGGAACCTGAGCGATCGTCTCCGGGACGCGATCACCGCGTCCGTCGCAATTCGCAGCGCTCAAGCCGACCGGCGCTCCTCACCTCCGGGCCGCGACAAGGAGTCCTTCGGCGCGCTGCTCGATGTGGTTCTCGAAGAGGCCTGCGGGCTCAAGGAGGGCTGGCGAAAGGGTCCGCTCGTCGGTGCGGCCGACGCCGAGACGTTGCTCGACGGCACTGTGCTCAAGCCCCGTCGGGTGCTCGCGTTCTCGGACGAGCCAGTGCTGGCGGTGTTCGTGACTGCGGCCGAGCGGGTGGGTCTTCACAGGGGGCGGCGCGTCGTCGCCCAGGTGGTCGAGTACCTGCGGAGGCGGCGCGTGCCGCTCGGTCTCCTCACCAACGGGCGCGAGTGGCGGCTCGTCTTCGCCGACGCCGACAACCTGGCGTGGGTAGAGTGGGCGGCGGATCGGTGGCTCGAAGGCGACTCCCTTACTCACGTGCTCGGGCTTCTGCGGCGTGTCCTGTCGCTCGCGTCGCTCGCTCCCGTCGCGGGCAAAGACGGCGCCCGTGGGACCTCGAAGCTGCTCGCCGCGATCCGCCAGACGCGGAGGGGACAAGCGCGCCTTTCCAAGGAACTCGGCGAGCGCGTGCGTGCCTGCGTGGAGTTGTTGCTTCACGCGCGGCGGCCGGTGCTCGAGTCTTCGTGGAGTGAAGCCGATGGCAAGAGCGTCTACGACGCTGCCTGCCACTTCGTCATGCGGCTGGTGGTCGTGCTCTTCGCCGAGGCGCGCGAGCTTCTTCCCGTCGACAGCCCGATCTACCACCACGCCTACGGGCTGCGCGGTCTGCTCGAGGCGCTGGGGCGTGCGGGTGTCGATCGGCGTAGGTCACGCACCTCTGCCTGGCCGCGGCTGCTCGCGCTGTTCCGCCTGCTCCACCAGGGCTCCTTGCACCCGCAGCTCGTGGTGACCTCGTACGGAGGCGATCTGTTCAAGGCCGGCGACGGGACGGCCGATGCGATCCAGCGCGCGCTGGCGCTTCTCGAAGCGACCACCGAGCCGCCGGATGACGAGACCGTCTACCGCATGCTCGTGCTCCTCACGCGCACGACCGAGCGCGTCCGCGAGGGCAACGTGACGCGCGTCGTGGCTGCGCCTGTCGACTTTACCGAGTTGACGAGCGAGTACATCGGCATCCTCTACGAGGGCTTGCTCGACTACGAGCTGCACCGCGTCGGCAGTCAGCCGATCGTGTTCCTCGGTCTCGGCGACCAGCCCGCGCTGCCACTCGATCGCCTCGAAGCCATGACGGACAAACAGCTCGCGGCGCTCGTCGAGAAGGCGAAGGTCAAGCGAGAGGCGGCCTCTGAAGAGGATGGAGGCGACGGCGAGGACGACGACGCGGACGGCGACGAGCCGACGGATGACGAGGTCGAGGGCGGCGACGCGGACGGCGATGCGGACGGCGACGCCACGCCGGTGCTCGATGAGATCGTCATTGATGATATTGGTGCGGAGGCCATGAAGCGCGCCCTCGCGTGGGCCGAGCGCGCCGCCGTTGCCGGGAAACTGGTGAGGGCGCCTCGCGGCAAGAAGGGCACGTCGGATCCGGTCTGGAAGGCGGAGCTAGCGCGGGCTGCCCAGGCCGTGATCGCCCGCGAAGAAGTCGAGCCCGGCAAGTGGCGCCTCATGGTGAAGCTCCCCGGCGAACTCTACCTCGTGCGCTGGGGCGGCACCCGCAAGGGCGCGGGGACGTTCTACACGCGCCCGCAGCTCACGCTGCCGACGGTGCGCCGCACCCTCGAGCCGCTCTTGACGACGGGAGGACCGGACGGGCCCGTTCGCTCGCCGGAAGAGCTGCTTGCTCTGAAGGTTTGTGACCCTGCGATGGGGTCCGGCTCGTTTCTCGTCGCGGCGCTGCGCGTGCTCACCGAGTTTGTGGTCCGCTCGCTGCACGAGCACGGCCGGATCGTTCGTCGCGCAGACGCCGGCACCAGTGACCTCGTACGCATCGAGTGCGAACTCTTGCCCGAAGCCGATCGCGACCAGGCCCACGATCGCGTCGAGGCCATCGTGCGGCGCGCCGTCGTCGAGCATTGCCTCTACGGAGTAGATTTCGACCCGCTCGCCGTCGAATTGGCGCGCGTATCGCTGTGGGTCGAGACCCTCGATCCGAGCCTGCCGTTCACCTTCCTCGACCACAAGCTGCGCTGCGGGGATGCGCTCGTCGGCACCTGGCTCGACCGCTTCCGCGACTATCCGCTGCTTGCTTGGTGGCGACAGAGCCCCGACGAGAAGTGGCGCGGCGTGACGCACGAGGGCGACGTCTGGGCCAAGCAGCTCAAGGAGCTTCGAACGAGCATTGTCGAGGAGCAGCGCAAAGTCGTGGCGGGTGAACGGCTGCTGCCGTTCGCAGGGACCTCGGATGACGAGCTGAAGGCCGCGATCGAGCGGGTGCGCGAGCTTTACCGGCGCCTGCGCAGGGTGCCCGCGTCGCAGCCGGACAAGCGCGCCGAAATCTGGCGCACGCAGGTGGCGGTCGACCCTGCGATTGCACGAGTCCGCGAAGCCTTCGACACCTGGTGTGCGCTCTGGTTCTGGCCGCTCGAAAAGCTCAATGAGGCACCGCGCCCTCTCGACCTGCTCGCGCCGTCGGAGCCCGCGCGGCAGATCGTTCGCGACCTCCGCGCGGCGCGGCGTTTCTTCCACTGGGAGCTGGGGTTCCCGGACGTGTTCACTTCGATGGGCGCGGGCTTCGACGCGATCGTGGCGAACCCGCCGTGGGAGATCCGCAAGCCCAGCAGCAAGGAGTTCTTCAGCGATCGCGACCCGCTCTATCGCTCTTATGGCAAGCAGGAGGCGCTACTCTGGCAGCGCGAGGAGTTCGGTCGGGACGCCGCGTTCGAGCGCAAATGGCTCGACTACGTGGGCACCTTCAAGGACGCCGGCAACTTCGTCCGCAACGCGGGCGAGCCCTTCGGCGACGCCGACGATGCAGCAGGCCGACCGCTCGCCGGCCTCGTCCCACGCAAGGCCGACGACACGCGCCGGATGCACAAGAAATGGGCCGCCGAGCGCGTCAAGAAGACCGGGCTCTCGGACCCCGAGCATGCCTTCCGGCACCAGGGCTCGGCCGACCTCAACAGCTACAAGCTCTTCGTCGAGCAGGCGCACGCGCTCTTGAAGCCCGGCGGCCAGCTCGGCCTCATCACGCCGAGCGGGCTCTACACGGACAAAGGCTCGGTTGATCTGCGCCGGCTGCTGCTCGAGCGCTGTGCTTGGCGCTGGCTCTACGGCTTCGAGAACCGGCTCAAGGTTTTCGACATCGACAGCCGCTTCAAGTTCGCGGTGACCATCGCGCAGAAGGGCGGCAAGACGGAGGCGATGCAGGCCGCGTTCATGCGCCACGAGCTCGAGGATTGGGGCGAGGCGAGGGGCGCGCTCGCGTATCCGGCGGAGCGCGTCCACGCCTTCAGCCCGAAGAGCCTCTCGGTGCTCGAGATCCGCAGCGAGCGCGACCTCGAGGTGCTGACGAAGATCTACGCGAACAGCGTGCTTCTTGGCGACGACGGCCCGGACGGCTGGGGTATCAAGTATGCGACAGAGTTCCACATGACCAACGACTCCAAGCTCTTCATCCCGCGGGAGAAGGCGGAGGAGGCGGGGTACAAGCCCGACGAGTACGGCCGGTGGATTGGGGCCGAGGGGGATGTGCTTTTGCCGCTGTACCAAGGCGCGATGATCCACCAACACGACTTTGCATACAAAGGCTGGCTTGCTGAGAATGGAAAGGCAGCGAACTGGCTGCCCACGCCATTTCCCGGCAAGCGGATCGTGCCCAAGTTCCTCGTTCGCCGTTCGGATTACGACAAGACAGGTAAGTCGGGCGCCGCGCGCGCTGGATTTCGCGACATTGCTCGGGCTACCGACCAGCGAACGATGATAGCCGCGGGGCTCCCTCAGTGCCCGTGCGGGAACAAGGTCCCATTTCTGACCACCGCTCGGGGAACCGATGCGCTTCCGCTGGTGGCTGTGCTCGACTCGTGGACGTACGACTGGGTCCAGCGAATCCGTCAGGGATCAACGAGCCTCAACTATTTCGTGCTCTCGGAGAATCCGCTCGCAGCAACCACGGCAGTCCTTCATCTCGGAGACGCGCCTTGCCGTCTCGGATATTCGCATCAGGCGTTTGCCGTCGAATGGTTGAGTGAGAAGGCCAAGTATTCTGGGCAGTCGTGGTCCCGGCAGTGGGCGATTACTCGCCATGAGCGTTTGCGCTTGCGATGCATTGTCGATGCAGTCGTCGCGGCTCTCTACGGTTTGTCTGGCGACGACCTACGTTGGCTGCTGCGAGATTGCGACCAGCCGGCAGCTACGCTTTCAAACAAGTCATTCTGCCGTTCGCTGAACGCAACGGGCTTCTGGCGCGTCGATAAGACCCAAGACCCGGAGCTTCGCCACCCGGTCCTCACGCTCGTCGCCTTCGACGCGCTCGAGACGCTCATCGCCGAGCACAGTGGCGATCGCGACGCCGGCATCGCGGCATTCGCGGCGCTCAACGACGGCGAGGGCTGGCTGCTCCCCGAGACGCTCCGGCTCGCCGACCACGGGCTCGGGCACGACGAGCGCGCAGAAGAGGCGCAGCCCGTGGCGAGCCGCCTCGGTCCACGCTTCCTCGACTGGCAGCTTGCGCAGACACCCGAGGAGAGTTGGGCCGAGTGCGAGCGACACGCCCGCGCGATCCTCGGCGACGCGGAGTTTCAGCGACGGTTTGGCAGAAATGGCAATCATGGTGTCGACGGAGCTCAGACCAAGCCGACGGCGGGCGAGGCAGCAAAGACAACGCTTGGACAGCAGAACCTGTTCGAGTAGGAA
>VFKT01000256.1 GCA_009885395.1 Deltaproteobacteria bacterium
ACCAGGCGCCGATCGCCATGAAAAGCGCGATGACGATTTGCAGCCAGAGGCGGAGGTTTTCGTGATGGATCGTCACGGGAGGGTGCGACATTGTTCAGGCTTGGCCTTGTGCCGCGTCGATGCGCGCTTGCAGTTCGTTGTAGGCAGCGACCGCCGCATCCCGCTCGACCCGGAGCTGCGCGATGAGATTTGCCTCCTGCTGCGGCATATTGGCGATCTCGTTTTGCAGCCTTGCGACTTCCTGCGCGTGAAGCGTCTGCGCTTCGTTGGAACTTGCCGCCCAAGTTGCTTCCGATTGGCGCTGGCTTTCGGCAGCGGCTTCAAGTTGAGCAGCACGCGCGTCGAGTTCAGCCCGAAGTGCGGCTATGGCGTTTGCGATGGTGTCGAATGTTTCGTTCATGTGTTTGTGGTTTGTGTGTGGTCCTAAAGTTTAGATGAGATTGTAAGAGCCTGCGGCTCCTGCTTCGCCTGCGGACCCTGCTCCGTTGCCACCGTCCGCACCACCAGCTCCACCGGCACCCGCGGCTTGGCTATGCGCTGTCGCGCTCGATGTGGCATCATGGTTGATCGTCGCGCCGTTGCCACCGGGTCCGCCTTCCCCTCCGGCGGTGGTTCCGTCACCGTCACCTCCGATACCGCCGGCCCCGCCACTGGCATTTAGGACTGCAACAACGGTGGCGTTAGTCAGGGTTATGGTGTTCGGACCACTACCTCCGGGCTGGCCGCCGCCTCCGACGCCCGCGCCGTTCACTCCGCTGCCGCCTGAACACTGCACAGTGCCGACGATCACGTTATCGAAGGTCAAGCTGGACGGGGCGGCGTTTTCTCCGGTGCCGGCAGCACCATCGAGATCCCATGTCAGGGAGGTTATATTCACGCTCCCGCCGTGCCCCTTGAAAGTGACAGCGGAAAACGCAGTCACCCACGCACGCAGCACGTTTTCGACGGCAGGCGAACCGATGTGAGCCACCGTCACCGCCAGCCCGGCATACGCCGCCGCCAGCGCCGCCAGCGCCGCCGCCACCGTCCCATACGGATCGCCCGCATCGTTCAGCGTGCCCGTCCCGCCCCCGGACTCCACGAACGCCGTGCGGACATAGACCACGCCCCCGCTCGCGGGCCGCAAGATGGTCGAGGCTGCGCTACCTAGTGCGGTCTTCATGCGACGGCGAGCAGGGTGGTGCCAGT
>VFKT01000381.1 GCA_009885395.1 Deltaproteobacteria bacterium
CGTTCCGACGTCCAGCCAACCGGGTTGGTGCTGCGGAGCGTTTTATAGAGAGCGCCTCGGACGCCGAGCCGCTGCAGCGTGAGCGCCTCGGCGAGGCCTTCGAGCAGCGCCGGCGCCGCCCCGGGATGCTGACGCTGGAGCGAGCCAGCTTGACGTTCGCAAACGTTTCTCGGCAAGCCCCACACTCGACATCTCCCACGTCTCGGTCCCCACCCGCCGCATCCGAGGCCGGGCGGCCTCAGGCAGGTGCCCAAGCACATTGCGGTTCTTGTGGACCTGACAGCGCTGGATGATTCCGAGTGGACCGAAGACATCGCGGATCGCCCGGCTCAGGGTAATTACGCCGGAACAAGACCTGAGTCTCGGCCACGCCACCGGCCGGGACCGTGAACACGCCGGTGGTGCCGCCGCCGACTGCCGTGCCCGGTCGAGGGATCGCAGAACGATCGTCAGGCTGCGCGTCGCCGCGTGCCGCGTTCGCTCGTTAATTCTGGTTTGGAAGCCGGCGATCTCAACCACCCGGGCAGGTGGGCCGCTTCGACCCGATGAGCGAGGCGGCGGGCG
Source organism: Deltaproteobacteria bacterium (assembly GCA_009885395.1). Taxonomy (GTDB): domain Bacteria; phylum Desulfobacterota; class Binatia; order UBA12015; family UBA12015; genus SXLG01. Next base: position 565 of record VFKT01000381.1, read on the forward strand.
CGCTGCACGAGGGGGGTCGGAATCGGGGTGTCCGGAGCAAGCGGAAGGCGCTCGCGAAAATAGTCGGCCCAGGCGAATTCGGCGTAGGCATCCAGCGATTTGCCGAAACCCCCGGCCTTTCGCACCGCCCACGCCAACGAACGGTGCGGGTCGTCGGAGCAGTCGGCGAGGCTTTCGGGCAAGGCCTCCAGATCGCCTTCGTCGATGCCGCGTGAGCGCAGGTAGAGCCAACCCCGGCTGCGCATCCGCTCGAGGGCCTGGCGATAGGAACCCCGCCGGAGGTCGGCGACGATCTCCACCTGCACGACCTGTCCGCGTCCCGAAGTGGCCAGGGCCAGCGCAAAATGATGGCCATCGAGCAGGTGCTTGCGCCCGCCTGGGCCGAGCACCACCGGCAAAATTTTGCGCTCGACGAGGGCGGCGATCTCTTCGTCCGGTCGGGTCTGCAAGCGGGCAGCCCGCTTGCCCACTTCCCACCAGCCAACACAAAGTTGGGTCGGCGAGAGTGCCTCAATGTCGACCGGCTCCACCACCTTCACCACAACCACCCCACCCGCATTCGTCCAATGATAACGATTTCGCCGAGCTTATATGCCGGATTCGCGCGCAAAGGTGAAGCGGAGGTGACGGGAACATGACCAGGTGCCGGGAATTTTGAGGCCAGGTCAGTCATCTGGCGGTCGCTATCGCGCTTGCGGTCGGGTTCGGCGCAGCCTGGATGAGGAGGAACTCAGTCCGGCGATCCTGCCGCGGGTCGCGGTGGTGCACGGCCCCGCGACTCCGATCCCGGAAGCGAGGTAAGCGGCCCGACCGCAGCGCTTCCCGTGCCTCGCAGGAGGGGATACAACTCCTGCGAGGGTTTTGGTGGCGCTCGAATACACGGCGCGCGACAAGCGCATCTACCTGCGGCTCGGCGACCGTGTGGCACACCTATGCCATGAGGAATGGGGCGAGGGCGCGGTGGTCGAGGAGCGGACTTCGATCGTACCGGGCGGCACTTGTCTGGTGCGCCTCCTTTTCGAGGACGGTCAGCAACGGACCTTCAACAACGATCTAGACACCGAACAATGTTGCTATTTTTTCGGGCTGAGAAAGATCGCCTTCGCCGATTTCGAGGCCAGCCGGGCACCGATCCAGCGACGGCAAATGGGCCGACAACGTCGCCGTGGCTTGCCGGCGGATTGATGGATAAAGCTTCGGGGAGGCAGAGAGTGGATTTGCAGGATCTGGATCGAACCGAGCAGTTGGCCCTGGTGGCGCTCATCGAATTCGTTGGCGCAGCCGAGCCCGAAACCTCCGAGGAGGAGGAGGCCGAGATTTCGCGGGCAATCGAGGTCGTCGGCGAGGACACCTGGGATGAGCTGGTCGCCGAGGTCGATGCCCGCTTCCACGACCTCGATGGGCTGAAGGTTTTCCTCGAGACCATCTTGAGACCCGAGGCGCGCGCATTGATCTTCGAGGCGGTGCTGGAAGCTGGGCTTGCCGACGGTCGAGCGCTCAGAAATGCCGGGATTCTGGACTGGCTGAGCGCGGCCTGGGGCGTCGAGATCGAGATTCCAACCGAAGACGAAGACTGATCTCTTCCGGCAGGGCAGGGCCCAGATCGGGAGCGCGGGATCGTCGGGCCGCGGGGAAGGTCCACGTCTGTCGTCCCGCCGCGCGTTGAAGGCCTCTGGGAGGGCTGGTAGGCGCGCTACAGTATGGAGTATCGCGCGACCCTCAACTTGCCGCGCACCTCGTTCCCCATGCGGGCCAACGCCGTGCAACGCGAGCCCGAGCGGCTTTTGCGCTGGAACGAGACCGGGCTCTACGCCGCCATGCTGGAGCGCCGCCGCGAGGCCCCGCTTTTCGTGCTTCACGATGGACCGCCTTACGCCAATGGCGAGATGCATCTGGGACACGCGCTGAACCGCATCCTCAAGGATATCGTCATCAAGTATAAGTCAATGGCAGGTTTTCGGACACCCTTTGTGCCGGGCTGGGATTGCCATGGGCTGCCGATCGAGCTTCAGGTCGAAAAAGAAATCGGCCGGGCGGCCAAGGCCGAGCTCTCACGTGTCGAGGTCCGTCGCCGTTGTGCCGCCTACGCTCTCCGTTCGGTCGATCTGCAACGCAACGCGATCCTGCGGCTGGGCGTGGTGGGCGAATGGGATCGGCCCTACCTGACGCTCGACCCGGCCTACGAGGCCACCGAGATTCGCGAGTTGGCAAGAATCGCCGACAACGGTTCGCTCTACCGACGTCGCAAGCCGGTCTATTGGTGCGGCTCTTGCGAGACCGCGTTGGCCGAGGCCGAGGTCGAGTACGAGGACAAGACCTCGGCGAGCATCTGGATCCGCTTCCGCGCCACCGCGCTCGGCGGACTGGGGGCAGCGACGGACGAAGCCGGCCGTCGCGCGCTGGAGGAGGTGCGACCCGAGGCCGTGGCCTTGGTGGCCTGGACGACCACCCCCTGGACGCTGCCGGCCAACTTGGCACTGGCCCTCAACCCAAAATTAAAATACGTCGGCCTGCGCCTTGGCGAGACCATCGCGATCGTTGCCGAGGGGCGAGCGGCGGGTTTTCTCGAATCGTTGGGTGTCGCCGAGAGCGGCGCCCGCTTGACGATCGATGTCGCGGCACTGGAAGGGCTTGGCTTTCGCCACCCCTGGCTCGAACGCGAGGTGCCCGTGGTGTTTGGCGACCACGTCACGCTCGAGAGCGGCACCGGCGTGGTCCATACGGCGCCCGGTCACGGTCAGGAGGATTACGAGGTGGGCCTGCATTATGGCCTCGATATCCTCTCGCCGGTGGATGCGCGCGGCGTCTTCACCCACGAGGCTCCGGGATTCGAAGGGTTGCGGATTTTCGAGGCCGATGGCGAGGTCATCGAGCGGATCGAACGCGCCGGCAACCTCGCTGGTCGAGAGTCGATTCGCCACAGCTATCCGCATTGCTGGCGCTGTAAGAAGCCGCTGTTTTTTCGCGCCACCGAGCAATGGTTCGTCTCGATGGCGCACCAGGATCTGCGAGAGCGCACGCTTGACGCAGTCGACGGTTTGAAGTGGATCCCGCAATGGGGTCGCGACCGCATCCGTGGCATGATCGAGAGCCGCCCGGATTGGTGCATCTCAAGGCAGCGCATCTGGGGTGTGCCGATTGTCGCCGTGCATTGCGAAGATTGTGGCGAGGCCCATGCCGGCGGCGCGCTGGCCCAGCGGGTTGCGGCAATCGTCGAAACCGAAGGTGCGGACGCCTGGCTCGAGCGCCCGCTGGAGGAACTTCTTCCCGAGGGCATGCGCTGCCGAGGCTGCAGCGGCAATCGCTTCCGGCGTGAGACCGATATTCTCGATGTCTGGTTTGATTCGGGCGTCAGCCACGCCGCTGTACTCGAACAACGCGAGGGGCTCAGCTCGCCGGCCGATCTCTACCTCGAAGGTTCCGACCAGCACCGCGGCTGGTTCCACACCTCCTTGCTCACGTCGGTGGCGACGCGTGGGCGCGCGCCCTACCTGGCCTGCCTGACGCATGGCTTCATCCTTGACGGCAAGGGGCGCAAGATGTCGAAATCGCTCGGCAACGTGGTTGCGCCCGATGACGTGATCAAGCGGTTGGGCGCCGATGTTCTGCGTCTCTGGGTCGCGGCCGAGGATTATCGGGGCGATATCAGCGTCTCGGACGAGATCCTGAACCAGATCGGCGAGGCCTATCGCCGCATCCGCAATACGGCGCGCTTTCTGCTCGGCAACCTCGAGGATTTCGATTCCGATCGCGATCGACTGCCGCGCGAGGCGCTGTCCGACCTCGATCGCTGGGCGCTGGCCCGACTCGATCGCCTGAAGGAACGCGTCGAGCGCGCTTACGAAGCTGCGGAATTTCATACCGTGGTGCATGCCCTCAACAACTTCTGTTCGGTCGATCTGAGCGCGCGTTACCTCGATATTGTCAAGGATCGTGTTTATTGCAGTGCGCCGGCCGATTCAGACCGCCGCAGCGCCCAGACCGCGATGGAGGAGATCGCGCGTTCCCTGGCGGGGCTGCTCGCGCCGATCCTGTCGTTTCTCGCCGAAGAAGTCTGGGAAGCGTTGCCGCGTCGTGCGGGCGATCCGTCGAGCATTTTGTTGACCGACTTCCCGGGCCGGCCAGCTGCTCCTGCTGTCCCCGATGGTCTCGAGACCGAGTGGGAGCATTTGCTCGAGGTACGCGCCGCCGTCACCAAGGCGATCGAGGGCGAGCGGCAAGCCGGCGTGTTGGGCCATTCGCTCGAGGCCGAGGTGCGGCTTTCGGCTAGCGGCGAAATCGGCTCCTTGCTGCGCCGCCGCGACGCCGAACTCGCCGAGATTTTCATCGTGTCGCGGGTGGTGGTGGTGGATGAGGTTCTGCCGGAGAGTGCGTTGCTTGCGGGTCTGGGTCTTCTGGTGACGCGGGTCGGGGGCGCCAAATGCGAGCGCTGCTGGATCTGGCGGGACGATATCGGCGGCGAGACGGCCGTCCACCCCGGAGTCTGTGGACGGTGCACCGAGGTGTTGAGCCGGATGCCGCCAGAATTGGTGGTGGCATGAAACTGCCCATCGTCGCAGACAGAATCGGGCAGGGCTGCATGCGTTGCATCTGGGCGTCGGCAGAATTGGTGGTGTCATGAGCCGGGCACGGACTCACGCTGCCGCAGAGCCGGCGCCTTCGCCCGTCGGTGTTCTCGCTTTGCCGCTTTTGTTGGCGCTCTCGATCGTCGTCGTCGACCAGATCACAAAATTGATGATCGACTCGTCGATGCGCCTCCACCAATCGATTCCCGTTGTCGAGGGGTTCATCAACCTGACGTATGTTCGCAATACCGGCGGCGCCTTCAGCCTGCTTGCCGATGCGCCTGCCGGACTGAGGATCCCGCTCTTCGTCGGGGTGGCGTTTGCGGCCGTGGTCGGGCTCGTCTGGTACCTGCGCTCGCTGCCGCGCGAGGACTGGCTCAGCCGTGTGGCCTGCGGACTGGTGCTGGGCGGGGCGGTCGGCAATCTGGTGGACCGGGTTCTGCAGGGTTCGGTGGTCGATTTCGTCGATGTCTACGTCGCCGGCTGGCATTGGCCGGCTTTCAACGTCGCCGATTCGGGAATCTCGATCGGCGTGGTCCTTCTGCTGCTGCGCTCCTGGCGCGGCTGAACCGCGGCAGACGACCGGGGTTTGTCTCGCCGCGCCACCTCGGCTATCCCGACGCGCGATGAAGATCCTGGTGTTTGGTGCCCATCCGGACGATATGGAAGTCGGCATGGGCGGTACGATCGCCAAGCACGCGGCTCTTGGCGACGACGTGCTGATGGTGGTCGCGACCGTCCCTTCGCTGGGTGATGTGCGACGGTCCGAAGCCCTCGATGGCGCGAAAGCGCTTGGCGCGCGCTTGCAATTGCTGGACGTGCCGTCCGACGAGTTTGAGTACAACCGCGAACTGGTGCGACGGGTGGACGGCTTCCTGCGCGAGTTCGAGCCCGACGTGATCTACACCCAATGGGATCAGGATTCGCACCAGGACCATAATGCGCTCTCGCGGGCGGTGATTTCGGCGGCGCGCAAGAATCGTTGCTCGTTGCTGATGTACGAGCAGACGATTCCCGGCGGCATTGTGCCGGGCGGCTTCCGCGCCCAATCGTTCGTCGACATTTCAGATTTCATTGACCATAAAATCCGCAGCATCCAGGCGCATAAATCGCAGTGGGAGATCCACGGCGATTGGTGGCTGCAGGGGGTCCGGGGCCGGGCGATGTACCGCGGCTTCCAGATCAACGTCTCCTACGCCGAGTCCTTCGAGGTCATCAAGGAGATCGAGGCGCATTTCCGTCGCTGAGAGGTCGGACGACGGAAGCCCTCAGCGGCTCTGGTCCAGCACCAATTCGTCGTGCAGGCGGATCACCGTGATCTCGCGAAACTCGGGGATTTGGATGGCCCGGTCGAGCGCCAGCTCGGTCGTCAATGAAACGATGTTGGCGCCCGCAGGTACCGAGAAAATCGAGGCGCCACCCAGCCTCGGGTTGACCTCAAGGAACGGATCGCAGAAATTCCCGCTGGGCCTCCGGCTCCGGGAATCAGCACGCAGGGCGGACGCTCCTCCATGCCCGCGCTTTATCCCGAATCCTTCGTCGAAACAGCGCGGCGGGCGAGGCCGGCGCAGAGCGAAACAGCTGATCGGGCACGGCCCCCCGGGCCGTAGCGGTCGTTTCCGGACCGTTGGTACGAAAAGGGTTTGCATGGACGTGCGAATCCCGCCGTCTAATGTAGGAGCAAGGTGCGCGGTTGCGCGCTATCAGGAGGCTTCTCAGAAATGCAGAGTTTTTTCGATTCGAGACTGAAGATCGTGTCCTTGGGTTTTGCACTGGCCTTGGCGGGCTGTGCCGGCGGCGGCACCGGAAGTGGCGGCGAGCCGCCTTTCGTTGAGCCGGAACCGGAACCGACGCCCGTGCCCTCGGATTGCGCCGAAGGTCCGAGCTACGACGGCACCTTTCAAGCGATCCAGCAGATCGTTTTCGAACGCCACGGCTGCATGGCATCCAGCTGTCATACCGGCGCCAACGCTGCCGGTGGCCTCGATCTGAATCCCGATGTCGCTTACGCGAATCTTTTTGAAGTGATTTCGAGCGCGAGCTCGCTGCCGCTGGTTGCGCCCGGCGACGCCGACCGCAGTTTCCTCTACCTCAAACTGCTGGCGGCCACCCAGCCCGGCAGCGTCACCGGGATTGGTTCGCCGATGCCGATTGGCGGCGAGCCCCTCAGCGAAGTCGAACTCGAGCTGGTCCGGCTTTGGCTCTATGCGGGCGCGCCGGAGACGGGCAGTGTGCCCGGATCCGCCGAGCTGGTCGAGGGTTGTCTGCCCGAGCTGAGGCCCATCACGATCGAGCCGCTGAAGGCGCCCGAAGCAGGCGCCGGCTTCCAGCTTTCGATGCCCTCGACCCAGGTTGAAGCCGGCACCGAGATCGAGCAATGTTTTGCGTCCTACTACGATATCAGCGACCAGGTTCCCGCCGAGTTCAGGGACCCGACCGGCTCAAGCTTCCGCTTCAATGCGCGTGAACTGAGAATGGATCCGCAGAGCCATCATCTGATCCTCTACTACTCGACAACACCGGTTGAGCGGCTTAATGATCCGGAATTCGGCGAATGGCGCTGCCGCAACGGTGCCCGGATCGGCGAGACCTGCGACGCGGTGGCCGACTGGGACGATCCGGAATGCCGGTGCGCGGGCACGTCGAAGGACGCCTTTGCCTGCATCGGCTTCGGTCCGGCCGAGACCGGCCGTTTCGGCAGCGGATTCAGTGCGATCGGTGGCGCCCAGCAGGCCCAGGACTTCAATGTCAATCCGGTCGGTGTCTACGGCCAAATCCCGCTCAAGGGCGTGCTTTACTGGAATATGCACGCTTTCAACACAACGAACGAATCGCACCAGATGAATGGTCGTTTGAACTACCTCTTCGCGCCCCCTGCCGAGCAGGTTCATTCGATGCGCGGCATCTTCAACACCGGGCGAATCTTCTCGATGAGCGCGGCACCCTTCACCAAGGAGACCATCTGCAACAACCAGGTCTTCCCCAAGGGTGCGCGGGTTTTCAGGTTGCAGGCCCATACCCACCAGCGCGGTGAGCGCTTCTGGGTCAATGACCAGAACGGCAACCAGATCTACGAAAACTTCATCTACAATGATCCGATCGAAGAGATCTACGATCCGGCGCTTGCTCTCGATTCCGATGATCCCGCCGAGCGTACCTTTGAGTACTGCGCCACCTATAATAATGGAGTGGCGGAAGACGGCTCGCCCGATATCGAGACAGTGACCCGCTATTCGCGCCTGCCGGAGACGGTCTTCCTGCCCGGATATCCGGGGAAATGTAGCCCGAAAGCTTGCGTGGAGGGCAAACTCGGCGCGCCTTGCAACGGCGTCGATGACGATGCGGCTTGCGATTCGACGGCAGGCGCTGGCGACGGCTGGTGTGATGCCTGCAATCTCACTGGCGGCGAGAGCACGGAGAACGAGATGTTCCTGCTGCTGGGCAGTTTTTATAACGATCTTACTGCGGCTGCTGCCGACGCGGCCCACTGAGCGCCAGATTCAGGCCCTGGGGCCGCGTCCCATTGGACGCGGCCCCAGGGCTCAATCGCTGCAAGACCGGGGGATTGGGGCGGCCAGAGCTTCGGGCTTGCGCTCCCCCGCGCCAAGCTTCATGAGGAGGGGGCGCATCGTCCCAGGCGGCGCGCGCATGAGGCGGCGACGATGGGGGCGAGAAGCGTGGAGCAGGCCAGCGAACGGATCCTGCTCATCCGACTGAGCGCCGTCGGCGACGTCGTGAATGCTCTGCCGACGCTGACGCTCCTGCGTCGCGCCCGACCGAACGCCTTCATCGGCTTTGCGGTCGAAGACAAGGCTGCCGAGCTTGTATTCGAACACCCCCTGCTCGATTTCGTGCATGTCTTCCGGCGGCGCGCGATCCGCGAGGCCTTGCGCGCCCGAAGCCCGGGCGGCTTGCGGCAGGCCTGCCGGTTGCTCCAGGAGCACCGCCGGGAGCTGCGTAAAGCCCGCTATGATATTGCCATTGACGTTCAGGGAAATCTGAAGGGGGCGCTGCACGCTATGGCGAGTCGCGCGCCGCGCCGGATTGGTTTCGCCGGCGGCTACGGCCGTGAGGCGAGTCATCTGCTGGTCAATGAGCGAATCACCCCGCCACTGGAGAAACGGCATCGGGTCGATAAATTCGCCTCCCTGCTCATGGCGCTGGGAATCACAGGCACAGAGCGCGAGTTCGTGCTGCCGGCCTCCCCGGCAAGCGAAACACAGGCGAGTCGCTGGCTCGGGGAGCTTGGTCTGACCACGGGCGGCTATCTGATGCTGCATCCCGGCACCAGTGACCACGGCAGTGACAAGCGCTGGCCGGCTGAATCCTTTGGTGGTCTCGCCCGGCGACTCGCCGAGATCGCCACAACCGCCCGCTTGCCACTCCGC
>VFKT01000283.1 GCA_009885395.1 Deltaproteobacteria bacterium
CAGCGGAAGCTGCCCGCCGCTCCTGCTGGAGCCCCCCGGAGTCTCTGCCGTCGCTCGCGTTGGCGTGGACGCCAGCGGAAGCTGCCCGCCGCTCAGCGTCGCGCTCCCAGCCACCGCGTCGCCCACCCCGCTTGGCGTGGACGCAAGCGCACTACGCGCGATCCAGCGCTCATCGGCCGTCGCCACCGCGTGCCGAACCTCCTCGAAGCGTTCGGGGTGACGCGGGGCGATGATCCAGAGCGCATCGATGCCACGCGCACGCGCCTGCCGTACGCCCTCGAGGATCAGCCCCTCCTCACCCGCATGGGTCGACCCCGCCACCACCACCGGCCGCTTCTCCGCGGCCAGGGCGAGCGCCAAGGGTCCGACAAGTACGGCGATCGTCCGCTCACCCTTGAGCGATCCCGCCGCCACGATGCGCTCGGAAGCAACGCCCATCTCAAGCAGATGGTCGCGATCGGTAGCGGTTTGAACGCAATGCAGATCGACCGCTCCGACCATGCGACCCCGCAGCGGCGGACAGTAGCGCAGCGCGCGCACGGTCGAAGCCGAAACGCGACCGCTCACCTGCACGGCCGGAACCCCGGCAGCCGCTAGCGCCCGCAGCATCTGCGGCCAGAGCTCGTTCTCGCTGAAAACAAAGAGGTCCGGAGCCACCCGCCGCACCACCCGATCAACCAGGCCAGCGACATCGAGCGGCAGCAGCGAAGCCTGTACGTCAAGGCCGAAAGCCCGAAGGGCGGCGTCGCGACCTGTCGGCGTGGAGGAGGTGACGACCACGCTGCCGCCGGGGTAGCTCTCACGCCAGCGACAAACAAAAGGAATGAGCCCTTCGATCTCACCCACCGAGGCGCCATGCGCCCAAAGACGCGGCTTCGGGCCGGGCCCGGGACAACCGATGCCGAGGCGCGACGGCAGCCCGCGGCGCCAGGCGGGTCGTAGCGCCAGTCCGAGACAAAGCAGCGGTATGGCCGCCAAAGTCGCCGCAAGCTGCAGGGCATCGACAGGGCCGAAGCGTCCGGCCCGAACGATCCCCTCACCAGACCCAGTGGCCATCACTGTACACAAAAATTTCGGTGATCGCAACACGCTCCAGCACCCGTGGCACTGCCACAAGGGCTGCCGCCCGCGTCTCGCCTTCCAGCCGGACCCGCTCCTCATGGTAGATCACCCGCCCGACCGGGCGACCGCGCACCCATCTCAGCGGAGGCACCTCGACCGACCCGGTCGCGTAGGAGGTGAATTCAGCGACAGCGCCCGCAGCCGACTCGACCCAGACCATGCCGGCCCGATTGTCGCGCTCACGGCCCTCAAGCGTCGCTGACCAATCCTTGACGAACATCCTGAACTTTCGCGCGACGGCCTCCCGCTCGATCACGGTGGCGGCCTTCGACTCCGGAGCCGTGGCACCCGCCTGCGCACAAGCGACGCCACCGGTGCCGGGGGCTAGCGTCAGCGCGGCGGCCAATGCCAGTGGAGTCAGCAAGGCGGCAAGAGCCGCCGCCACGCCGCTGCGCCGGCGTCGACGAGTGCCAAGCGGCACAGTCGGGGGCATTTCACCCCGTCCGACGCCGGCCGGGGCAAGAGCGGCCTCTGCCCGCTGCGTCGCAGCATCAAGTGCCTCTTCAAGTCGCTGCCGGGCCGCCTCGATGCCGTTGCTGTCGACGTCCGGGGCAACCCAGATCGGCTCGCCGACCGCATAAACGATCCGCGCCCCGGGAAGCGGGATGAGCATCCGATCCCAGGACCTGGTCAAATTTTTAAATCGACTTGCCGCGTAGCTCACGGGAAAAATCGGCAAGCCGGTACTGCGAGCCAATTGCACCACTCCCGATTTCGCCTGTCCGGCCGGACCACGCGGGCCATCGGGCACGACGATCAAATCGTCGCCCTGACCATGCGCCTGCAGCATCCCCCGCAGTCCGCCGACCCAACCGCGGGTGGACGAGCCCTGCACGGCACGGACCCCAAAACGGCGGGTCACCCGTGCCACCAGACGGCCGTCGCGGTGGCCGCTGTTCAGGATACAGGCGCCGCGCCCCTGATAGGCGAAGGCCATCATCACCAGACGGCCGTGCCAAAACGCGAGGATCAGCGGCTCATCCCGCGCCCAGCGACCGATCAGTTCTTCGGCACCGCAGGTCTCCCTCCGAGTAGTCCACCCCAAAATTCTGAGGGCCAACCCGATGACTCCGGCGGCCAGGCCGAGGTACACCCGTTCGCGCCAGCTTCCCGCCTTGAGATGCTTCACGCGTCCGCAGCCTCAGAGAGAAACAGGGTCTGCTGCTCGGAGAGTCGACGATAGACCCCGCCCCGCCTGAGCAACTCATCGTGAGTCCCCAATTCGACGATCCGGCCCGCCTCGAGCACCGCGATGCGATGCGCCCGGCGCACGGTCGCCAATCGATGGGCGATCACAATCGTCGTCCGGCCGACCATGAGTCGGTCGATGGCCTCCTGCACCAGGCGTTCGGATTCGGAGTCGAGAGCCGAGGTTGCCTCGTCAAGGATAAGGATTGGGGCGTTCTTGAGCAGCGCGCGCGCGATCGCAATACGCTGGCGCTGCCCACCCGAGAGCGTCACGCCAAGTTCCCCAACCACGGTATCGAATCCATCGGGCAGTTCACGCACAAACTCGAGCACGTGCGCGGCCTGCGCCGCGGCCTCGATGGCATCAGGGGAAGGAGTCTCGCTGCCGTAGGCGATATTGGCGCGGATTGTATCGTTGAAAAGAAAGGTGAATTGCGTGACAATGCCGATCTGTCGACGCAAGGACTCGAGCGTCCCCGCACGGAGATCAAGCCCATCGAGCGTGATCCGGCCCTCGCTCGGGTCATAGAAGCGCGGCACGAGGTCGGCCAGCGTCGACTTGCCCCCCCCGCTGGCTCCGACAAGAGCGACGGCCTCGCCGGCGCGCAGTTCGAGATCGATGCCGCGCAGTGCCCAGGCGTCGCTCAGCCGGGTCGCGACTGCGGGCTCGGCGGCGATGTCGGCGCCGGCATCGGTCAGCCCACGCCGCACCGGGTAGCGGAAGCCCACGCCCTCAAAGCGAAGCGCCACAGCCAGCGTCGGCAGCTCAACCGCGCCGGGAGGATCTTCGATCTCAAGCGGCTCGTCAAGTAACTCAAAGATCTGCTCGGCCGAGGCAAGCCCCTGCTGCACCTGCGAATTGGTGCGCGCCAATCCCTTGAAGGGTTCGTACACCAGAAGCAAGGCCGTGAAGAAACCGAGAAACGAACCCTGTGTGCGCGCCCCTTCGATGACGCTGGCGCCACCGAACCAGATCACGGCCGCGATCCCAAGGCGGCCAGCATCTCCATGATGGGCTGCACCACGGCGCGCGCCTGTGTCGCCTTCATATAGAGCTGAAAGAGGCGATGGTTCTCCTCGCGAAAGCGCGATTCTTCCCAGGCTTCCATTCCGAAAGCCTTGACGATGCGGTTACCCTGCGCGGTTTCCTGCATCAGTGCCGAGAGATAACCGAGCGTCACCTGGCCGCGCCGCGAGTAACGACGCAGTCGCTGTGAGAATTGCAGCACGGGTGCCACCGCGACCGGAAAGACCACGAAAGCGATCAAGGCCAGCATCCAATCGAGCCAGAATGCGACCCCGATCAGCACAATCAACGAGGTCGTGTCGCGCATCAAAGAAACCGCCGCCTGGGTCAACGCACCGCGCACCTGACCGACATCGTTCGACATCGTAGAAACGATGGTCGCCGTCGGCGTGCGGTTGAAGAAAGCCAGCGGCAGGCGCTGGATTCGCCCATTCAGATCGTCGCGCAGGTCGGTGACGATGCGCTGCCCGACCCAATCATTGAGGTAGTTGTTGCCGTAGTTGGCCAGCCCGCGTACCAGAAAGGTTACGAGCACCACCACCGGCAACCAGGCCAGCATGACCTTATCGTGCTGCTTGAAAACGTCGTCGAAGACGTGCTGCACCAGCAGCGGCATCACACCGTTGCTGGCGCTGAAGATCAGCATGCAAACCGAGGCCGCGACGAAACGCGGCCAGATATAGGGCCGCAAATAGCGCAGCAAGCGCCAGTAGACCGCGTTCTTCTCGCTTGCCATGGATCCCCGGAACCGGCCGCGACCAGAGCGGCAAAACCCGCCGCCTGCCTAGCCCACCCACGGCCGGGCAACAATCCGAACCGCCGCCGGGCTGATCAGGCGGGCCCGAGAAAGGCCTGTACGGCCTTTGCGAAGCCATCGAGATCGACGAGGTGATAGCGCAGGATCGCCAAGCGTCATCTGACGGAACCGCCGAGGAGAGCGCGCTCGATCGGCGCGCGAATCTGCTGGAGATCGGCGTATTCCATGAAGGTGCGAACCGTGAACTCTTCAAGGACTTCAAAATCACGTTCACGCAGCAGACGATGGCTGCGCAGCGCCTCCATCCACAGGCTCGGCGAGGCTGGATCCAGCAGGACCAGATCGACGTCAAAACCGGGCCGGTCTTCGAGTTCGGTCTTCAAGGCGGCGACGTCCAGTGCCGAGCGGCCCTCTCGCCCTTGCAGCACAACGCCAAGACCGAAATCGCTGTCGGTTCTGGAGTGGCCCGTCGCCCGCGAACCGAAGAGGAGCACTGCCGCTGGCTCAAGCCGGATTTCGATCAACGCGACAGCCGCCTTAAAGGGCCGATTCCGTTGAGTCTGTTTCGCACGCCACCCCGGCGACGCCAGCACGAAGCGTGCCTGTCCCCGGAACGCTCCCGACAAGGGGAATGGCCGCCGGCCTCAAGTTGGAGCCAGCAAGGAGAGCGCGAGTTCGGCGCCGCGTTGCGCCGCGCCGGGAAGGCCGAGTTTCTCGCGCACCTGCCCCAGCGCCGCCCGCATAGCCCCTTCGCGTTCGGGATCGGCGAGGATGGCCCGTAACTCGGCCGCCAAGCGCTCGGGCGTCGCTTCGTTCTGCACCAATTCCGGCACGGCCCCCCGGTCGAGAATCAGATTCGGCATGGCGATCCAGGGCACCCGCACCAATCGCCGCGCCACGGCAAAACTGAACCGTGACAGGCGGTAGAGCACGACCATCGGCGTCCCGAGCAGCGCGACCTCGAGCGTGGCACTGCCCGAGGCAACAGCCACCACGTCTGCGGCCGCGACAATATCGAAGGTGCGACCAGCCAGGATCAGCGGCCCACTGGAGCCACCCTCTTCGCCCGGAGCCTCGGGTACGACATCGAAATTACGCCCGGTGAGGAGCAGCGGCGGAGAAAGCCCGGCGGTAGATTCGGAAGACCCCGGCCTACCTGGTAAGGCCAAAATTTCTTCAACCAGCGGCCGCAGCGATTCCGACGCCAACGCCACCACCACCCGCAGACCAGGCCCGAGTTCGCGCAGAGCATCCCGCATGATCGGCAACAATTCACCGACCTCGGCCCGCCGACTGCCCGGCAGCAAAGCAACCAGCCGCTCGCCCTCCCTCAAGCCGAGTTCATGCCGCAAGGCCGCGCGGCTGGCGCTGGCACGAACCGTATCGACAGCCGGGTGGCCGATGAAGGTCACCGGACACAGACCGCGATAGATCTCCTCCTCAAAAGGAAAGACCACGGCGAGATGATCCACCCGGCGCGCCAGGGCCCGCACCCGGTAGCGGCGCCAGGCCCAGACCTGCGGCGAGACGTAATAAAGTACCTTGATACCGGCGCGACGGGCGACCCGGGCGAGTCGCAGGTTGAAGTCCGGGAAATCGATCGGGATCAGCAGATCAGGGGGGCGCTCACCGGCCTCACGTCCGCGCACCAGACGCTTGAGCCGAGACCAGGCCCGCAGAATGGCGCCGGCGCGCGCTGCAACCTCGGTCAAACCCATGACGGAGAGTTCCTCGCTCTCCATCACGATGCGGGCTCCGGCCGCACGAAGATGCGGCCCGCCGACGGCGATGATCTCGGCCTCGGGCCGCAGACGACGGATCTCGTGCGCCAGCTCAGCACCGCGCAGATCGCCCGAAAGCTCACCGGCGACGATCAGGATCCGCGGCCGACCACTCACCGTGGCGACATCCGTTGCGAGGTTTGGCGCGCATATCGTCTCGCTCGCCCTCGAACGCCAGTCGGACTCACCGTCGCCACACCCTTCGCAGGGCAACGCCCCCAAGCTCAACCGACCCCTGCCAGCCGCGCCTCACTCGACCTCCATCAC
>VFKT01000378.1 GCA_009885395.1 Deltaproteobacteria bacterium
AGGGCAACGTCCATTGCAGCATTCCACTGGCACGGTACCCCGCCCCCTGATCCGAACCGATACCGCCCCGCCCGCCGACACCCTGCGCGCTACCCTCCCAAACACTGCGAAAGCAGAGCACATGGTTCGCGAGACCCGCCCCTACGGCGAGGCAGGCCTTGATGACGCTGCCGAGTTGACCCGCCGTTTCGAGGCCCGAATCGAACCAACCCAATTCGAGTCGCAGAGCATCGTGGACGTCGGTCGCCGAGGCACCGCTGAAACCTGGATTGCCAATCATCAGCCCCGGGTAGGTCGAGAGGCCGTCGATCTCGCGCACCGTCAGCCCAGCGTCGTCGATTGCCGCCAGGCAGGCGTCGAGCGTCAGCCCGAGAGGATTGCGGTGCAGCCTGCGCCCTATTTGTGATTGTCCAAGGCCGGTAATGCAGGCCCGGCGCTCGATACGATCTTCGGCCGGAATCATGCGGCACCTCGCGAAGGCGATACCGCCTCGACTTCGTCACGTTCCGGATTTAGCTCAAAGAGCGGCAACCAGACGTCGCCGTGAGAATCGGCATGATGCTCGAAGACCACCCGCACCATTTGGCCGACACGCGCCGCTTCGGGCGCACAGCCAACGAGATTGGTTGTGAGCCGCACGGTCGGGTCCTCCTCAAGTTCGACGATCGCGACCACATAGGGCAGCTCGGGACCGGGCATCCACGCTTGATGATTGACGGTAAAAGTGGCCAACCGGGCACGCCCCGACACCGCGCGCGGCACCAATTCGTGGCTGCGGCAATAGGCACAGATCGGCTGCGGCGGGTGCTGGATGCGCTGGCACGCAGCGCAATGCAAAAAAACCAGCTCGCCCCGCTCGCCGCCCTGCCAGAAAGGGCGATTGAGGTCATCGAGCCGCGGGAGAATCCGAAACGGCACCGTCATGATGCCGACCATCGCAGGCCCATGCGGCGGGGTAAAGCCGCGCTGCGGCAGCGGCTCGTGGCTTCCCGGCGCCGCAACGTGTTAGAGGGCAGCGCGATGGAAATCGTGCGTGCCGGTGCAGCCCTTGGAGCCGAGGTGCGCGGCATCGATCTTCGGCAGCCGCTCGACGACGATACAGTCCACAGTCTGCAAGCCGCGCTGGTGGAACACCAGGTGCTTTTCTTCCGCGGGCAAGCCATTGACCACCGCCAGCATCTCGCCTTCGCGCGACGCTTCGGGCCGATCCAGACCCACCCCGGCTATCCTCACGCCGAGGGTTTTCCCGAGGTGACGATCCTCGAATCGGACCGCGACCACCCCTCGAAGATCGAAAAGTGGCATACCGACATGACCTTTCGTCAACACCCGCCGCTGGGCTCGATCCTGCACGCCATCGTGATTCCCGACGGCCACGGCGACACCCTCTGGATGAGCCTCTTCGCGGCACTCGACGCTCTGCCCGCGAACCTGCGTGAGCAACTCGAGGGCCGTCTGGCCGAGCATAGTTTCGAGCATGGATTTCGCGAAAGTCTGGCGGAAGCGGGTGGCCGGGAGCGCCTGGCGCAGGCCCTGCTCGACAACCCACCCGTGCAGCATCCGGTGATCCGCACCCATCCGATCAGCGGTCGGCGCGGCCTCTTCATCAATTCTCTTTTTACAACCCGCATCCTGGGGCTGGAGCAGACCCAGAGCGATGAATTACTGGCGTTGATTTTCGAGCATATCGAGCGGCCCGAATTTCAGGTGCGCTTCCGCTGGCAGGAGGATTCGATCGCCTTCTGGGACAACCGCTCGACGCAGCATGTCCCGGTCAATGATTGGTGGCCTGAACGCAGGCGCCACGAGCGGGTCACCATCGACGGCGACCGCCCCTTCTGAGCGCGGCGCACATCAGCGCGGGCTTCATTCCGACGGCGGCGACCAACCTTCTGACCCGGCTTACTTCGCCGCGGGCTTCATTCCGACGGCGGACCCGCCAGAAATGCGTCCAGCACGCCGAAGAGGCTCGGCACCAACGAGGCGGGGATGTCGTGACCCATGCCCTCGATGACTTCGAAACGCGCCCCGGGGATGGCACGGGCGCAATCGGCACCATGCTCAAGCGGCAGCAGGGCATCGTCATCCCCATGGATGACCAGCGAGGGCACGCGAATTCCTGCCAGATCATCGAGCCTTGAGCCGCAGGCCATGACCGCGCGCAACTGACGAACCACGCCGTCGGGCCGCCACGAACGCTCGACCGCGGCACGCACCAGGGGCCGCCGCTCCTCGTCGGACACAAAATAACCGCGTCCGGCAAGCAGGCGACGACCGGCAAGAACGAGTTCCACAGTTTCTTCGATCGACGCTTTCGACGAAGGGGTGGCCGTGAGCACCTGCGCGGCTTCGGGGGTGGGTGGAGGCAGACCGGTCCCGCCCGAACTCGACATTACAGAAACCATCGAGCAGATCCGGCTCGGCGAACGCGCGGCCAGCAACTGGGCGATCATGCCACCCATCGAGGCACCAAGGACGTTCGCCCGTTCCCAGCCGAGGTGATCGAGCAGACCCAGCACGTCGCCCGCCATATCGGATAAGGCATAGGCCGCAGCATTGGTACCGGCAGCCTCGAACCCCGACGAGAGACCGCTGTCGCGATTGTCGAAGGCGAGCACCGGCGAGCCCCGCGCGACCAGGCCTTCGATCAACGCCGAGGGCCACTCGGTCATCTGGGTGCCCAGACCCCGGATCAGCACCCAGGGCTCGCCAGCCAGCCCTTCGCCAAACACCTGGTAGGCGAAGCGAAGGCCGCCGATCGGTGCATACTGCACGTCATTCCAAAATTGACTACTCGTTGACATCGGCTCTCTCCTGCGACCTGGTTCACCACCTGTACAAGGCAGTCCTTCGGAATCCTTATCGCGCCTGCCGCGCGTGGCGAAAAAAACGGGAGGCCCAGCGCGCGACCTCAAGCCGGTCATTTGGCTCGGCCAACGAGGCTTCGGCGCGTTGCCAGACCTCTTCGCCCAGCGCGTCGCGCCGCAAATCGTAGAGCGCACGCGCATATTCCGTGCTGAACTCGGGATGCCCCTGACAGCTCATCACATGGTCGCCGATCCGGTAGAAGCCCAGCGAACAGGACGCACTGCCGCCCACCCGCTCGGCCCCAGGCGGCAGGCGGGCGACCTGATCGCGGTGGCTATGCAGCAGGCGAATTTCGCGGGGCCCGGTCAAGGCCCAGGGGAACGGCTCTTCGATCGTGTGGACTTGCGTGCCGACGGTCCAGCCGAGCGACGATCTCTCGGTCAGGCCACCGAGAGCCTGGGCAACAAGCTGGTGCCCGAAGCAGACCGCGAAGAGTGGCCGGCGAAGCTCAACCATTTCGCCCACAAAATCAGACAAGCGGCTAATCCAGGGCAGATCGTCATAAACGCTGCGGCGGCTGCCCGTGATCAGCCAGCCGTCACACTCCAGCGGGCTACCCGGCACGGGTCCGTTCTCGACATCAAATTGCGCGAACGCAAGCTCGGGATCGACCTCGGCGAG
>VFKT01000097.1 GCA_009885395.1 Deltaproteobacteria bacterium
GCGACGAGCCGGTCCATCCATAGAGGCCAATCAGCCATTTCTTGGCGCAGGGGGGCACCGATCGAGCCGCCGAAGCGCCGCGGAGTCATTTTGCTGGCCATGCGCTCGAAGTACCAGAATAGTCCGACCTGGACACGACCTCACGCCCGACTCAGCATCTCCCGCAGCAGATATTTGCGCACCTTGCCGCTCGGCTCGCGTGGCAATTCTGGCACCAATTCGATCCGGCGCGGGCATTTATAGGAGGCCAGTTCGCGACGGCAAAAGACGTCGATTTCAGCCACGGTGGCGACCGCGCCGGCGCGCAATTCGATCACGGCTGCGACCTTCTGCCCCATTTCCTCGTCGGGAAGGCCGACCACTGCGGCGTCAAGTATTGCGGGATGACGGAAGAGCACCTGCTCGACCTCAGCCGGGTAGACATTGGCCCCCCCGGTCAGGATCAGATCGCTGCGCCGGTCGGCGAGAAAGAGAAACCCGTCCTCGGCAAGATGGCCCAGGTCGCCAACCGTGAACGCGCCTTCGCGCCAGGCAGCGTCGGTTTTCTCGGGAGCCTTGTTGTACGAAAAACGATGGTTCTGTGGCGGCCGGATCCAAACCGCGCCAATTTCGCCAGCCGGCAGAAGCGTCCCTTCGTCATCGCGGATTTCGATCGAATGCCCCGGCCACGGCAGCCCGACACTGCCGGGGCGCTGCAGCCAATCCTCGGGCGAAATGCGGGTGGCTCCGCCTTCCGAGGCGCCGTAGAACTCCCATACCGTACCCGGAGGAAAAACCTCCATGATACGACGCTTGACTTCGATCGGGCACGGCGCGGCGGCGTGCAACACGCAGCGCAGGGAAGAGAGATCGAAACGCAGCCGCTCGCCCTCGGGCAGCGCAAGAATACGGACAAACATCGCCGGCACCATCTGGATGTTGGTGACGCGATGGTGCGCGATCAGGCGCAAGGCCTCGGTCGCATCGAAGCGCGGCATCAGGACCAGCGTCGCACCGATGGCGAGATGCATTTGGCCAAAGCTGCTGGGAGCGGTGTGATAAAGTGGTCCCGGCACGAGGTGGATCTCGTCAGAGCCGTAGCCCCACATCGCGGCGCCGCCACGCATCTGTGCCGATCCATGGCCCGGCACCACGCCCTCGCGCACGATGCCGCGCGACCGACCCGTCGTGCCGGAAGTGTAGGCCATCACGTCGTAGGCACCGCCGGGCAGAAAGCTCGCATCGAGCGGCGTATCGATCTCGGCCCGGGTCGCTTCCTCGAAGCGGCGTCCGCGCCACGGCTTGCCCTCTCCCAGCACCCAGATCCGCTCCTCGGGCAAGGGTGCTTCGGCCAGTGCCCGATCGATTTCCTCAGCAAGCGATGCATCTGTGATCAGCAGTGCAGCCCCGGAATCGCTGAGCATCCAGGCGAACTCTGGTCCCCGCCCGCGAAACGAGAGCGGCACCAGCCAGGCGCCGAGCCGGGAGAGCGCGTTGAGGGCCTCAAACCATTCGACCGAGTTATGCAGCGCGACCCCCACCCGGGTGCCGGGACCGACGCCCGCACGCCGCAGCGCACGCGCCAATTGACAGATCCGTCGCTCCAGATCGCCGTAGGTGCGAACCGTGTCACCAAAAAATATCGCGGGTTTATCCGGCGCCGTGGCCGCCATCGCCGCGATGCCATGCAGGTCCACGGCCTCGCTCATCCGTGCTCCCCGAAGTCGCACTCAGGCGACCAGCCCTTGGCTTTTGTCATTCTATTTTTCATCCATCACTCCGGGCTACCACCAGCCGCGCGCTCTCAGCGAGAATCGGGACGATTCCGCCAAGCCCCTCAAAACGCGCATCCTTGGTTTGACCACGCACCCACCTGACGTAGATCTGCTCGAGAACGACCGCCGTCTTGAAGAGCGCAAAGGCCTCGTAGAAATCGATCCGCGTGACATCGAAACCGGTCCGCGCCGCGTAACGCTGAACCACCTCATGCCGCGTGGGGAAGCCGGACATCGCCATGATGCCACCGGCCGTACCGCGCACGCCCGCATCCCCGGCCTCGGACCAGTAGCCAAGCAGGGTGCCCAGATCGACCAGCGGATCGCCAAGGCTCGCCATATCCCAATCGAAGACCGCAACCAGCCGGCCGGGGTCGGCCAGGTCGAACATGGCATTGTCGAGCTTATAATCGTTATGCAGCACGGCGATCGTCTGCGGAGCCGGAATGCGCTCGCGAAGCCAGGCGCAAACCTCCTCCATCGCCGGGATCTCGCGCGTGCGGGCGCGCTCCCAACGTTCATACCAGCCATTTACTTGACGATCGACGAAACCGTCCGGCTTGCCAAGGGCAGCAATTTCGGGCCGGCTCGAATCGACGAGATGCAGATCGGCCAGGGCGTCGATCAAAGCTTCGCCCATGCGGCGGCGCAGAGCCGGCACATCGGGCAAGCCTTCGGGCCAGGCGCCGCGCACGATCACGCCCCGGCGACGTTCCATGACAAAGAAGATGGCGCCAAGAATGCTTTCGTCCTCACAGAGCCCGAAAGGCTGCGGCGCTGGAGCATAAAGCGGGGCCAATGCGCTCAAGGCGCGGCACTCACGGCGCATATCGTGACTGCGCGGCGCCACCGGCCCGAGCGGCGGCCGGCGCACGACCAACTCACGATCACCGTAGGTGACGCAGTAGGTGAGATTGGCATGGCCCCCATGGAACTGGCTGACCTGCATCGGGCCCTCCAGTCCGGGCACATGGGCCCGCAGCCACGCGTCGAGATTGCTCTCGTCGAAGCGCTCATCGGGACGGATTGCGCCGGGCGCATCGAGAAGGCTGTTGGACTCGTCATTCGCCATCGGGGCCGGCCTTACCAACCGCGGATTCCACAGGTCAACGCGATCTGGCTTCACCGCACCGCGGCGCGCGACTTGCCGGCCCGCCGGGCCGCTGACACCATCGACGCCCATGACACGTTCTCGATCAACACAACTCTGGCCCGGACTCCTAAGCCTGTTCGTAAGCGGACTCGCCGCGACCCTGACTTCGGCCGCCACACCGGGCCAACTCAGCCCCCAGCCTCCCCAGGCAAAGGCTGCCTCCGCCACACCGGTCGCGGCGCAAGGCGCGCCTGCCGGGCCGCAGCACGCCATCGCCCTGCACGGTCTACCGGCCCATGCCAAGGATTTCCGGCATTTCGATTGGGTCAACCCGGACGCACCGAAGGGCGGCCGACTGCGCTTGGCCTCGCTCGGCGGCTTCGACAGCCTCAATCCCTTCATCATCAAGGGCAATCCGGCCGAGGGCCTGATGCGCGTTTTCGAGACCCTGATGCAGCAAGCGCCCGACGAACCTTTCAGCCAATACGGCCTGCTCGCCGAATCGATTGAAATTTCAGCCGACCATGCCCAGGTCACCTTCCGACTTCGCCCGAACGCGCGCTGGCACGACGGCCAGCCCGTGACGGCCGACGACGTGGTCTGGACTTTCGAGACGCTGCAACGCGAGGGCCAGCCCTTTTACCGTTCCTACTACGGGGGTGTCTCCCGGGCTGAGGCCCTCGACGCGCGCACTATCCGCTTCACCCTCGCCGACCGCGAGAACCGCGAATTGCCGCTCATTTTGGGGCAGCTCCCGGTCCTGCCAAAACATTGGTGGAAGGGACGGGATTTCTCGCGGGTCCTGCGCGAGGCGCCGCTTGGAAGCGGGCCCTACCGCATCGAGAGTTTCGATCCCGGACGACGCATCACCTACCAGCGGGTCAAGGACCATTGGGGCGACAATCTTCCGGTGAATCGTGGACAGCATAATTTTGATACGATCGAAATCGACAGCTACCGCGACGGCACGGTGGCGCTCGAGGCCTTCAAAGCTGATGAATACGATTTCCGACTCGAGAACTCGTCCAAATCCTGGGCCACCGCCTACGACGTCCCGGCGGTGACCGAAGGGCGATTGCGCAAGGAAGAAGTCCCCCACCACCGACCGGCGGGCATGCAGGCCTTCATCTACAACAGTCGCCGCAAACCCTTCGACGACCCCCGGATGCGCGCCGCATTGGGGGAGCTCTTCGATTTCGAATGGGCCAACAAGAACTTGTTTCACGGCCAGTATACACGCACCCGGAGCTTCTTTGATAATTCAGAACTTGCCGCGAGCGGCAAGCCAGGCCCGGCCGAACGCCGGCTCCTCGAGCCCTGGCGCGACAAGATTCCATCTGCCGCATTCGAGACCCTCCCCACGCCTTCGCAAACCGACGGCTCGGGCAATATCCGCCCGCAACTGAAGCAGGCCCATCAGCTGCTGGTCGCGGCCGGCTTCCATATCGACGAATCCTCTGGGAAACTGCTTGATGAAAGCGGCAAACCCCTCAAATTTGAAATCCTGTTGGTCCAGCCCGAGTTCGAGCGCGTCGTGCTTCCCTGGCAGCGCAATCTGGAACGGCTCGGCATCGAGGTTGAGATCCGCACGGTCGACGCCGCCCAATACCGCAGCCGCCTCGATGGATTCGATTTCGACGTCACGGTTGGCGGCTGGCCACAATCCCTTTCTCCCGGCAACGAACAGCGGGCCTTCTTCGGCACGGCATCGGCCGACGCGCCCGGCAGCTCAAACCTGGCCGGCATCCGCTCGCCTGCCGTCGATGCGCTGATCGAAGAAATCGTACGCGCACCGGACCGCGCCGCTCTGGTCAGCCGTGTGCGTGCGCTTGATAGGGTGCTGCTGGCCGGCAATTGGGTCACGCCACAATGGCACCTGCCGGTAGACCGGCTGGCCTTCTGGAACCGCTTTGGTCGGCCCGGGATCGTGCCCGATCAGGGCGTGCAGATCGATGCCTGGTGGTCCGACTTGAAGCCCTCTATTGCTCCAGCGGCTGCGGCCGGCGGCTGAAGCCGGCGCAAACATCATGCTTGGCTATTTGCTGCGTCGCCTCTTGCTGGTGATCCCGACCTTGATCGGCATCATGTTGCTCAATTTCGCCGTGGTGCATCTCGCGCCAGGCGGTCCCATCGAGCAGATGATCGCCCGCTTCCAGCACACCGACACATCGGCCACCGCCCGCATCAGCGGCCAGGGTGGTGCCGAAGCCGGCAGTACCGCCGGCCCGGCGGGAACGGCCGCCCTCAAATATCGGGGCGCGCGCGGCCTCGACCCCGAATTGATCCGTGAACTCGAACGTGAATTCGGTTTCGACAAGCCGCCCCTGGAGCGCTTTCTGTTGATGATGGGCCGCTACGCCCGCTTCGACTTCGGCGACAGTTTCTTTCGCGATCGGCCGGTGGTCGATCTGGTCCTGGAACGCATGCCGGTCTCGATCTCGATCGGCCTCTGGACGACGCTGCTCGTCTATCTGATTTCGATTCCGCTCGGGATCTCCAAGGCCATCCGACACGGCTCACGCTTCGACATCTGGAGTTCGTTGGTCGTGGTCGTCGGCAACGCCGTGCCGAGTTTCCTTTTCGCAATCCTGCTGATCGTGCTCTTCGCTGGCGGCCGCTATTTCGACTGGTTTCCCCTGCGTGGGCTGGTTTCCGACGATTTTGCCTCATTCGACCTGCCGCATAAAATTCTCGATTATCTCTGGCATATCACCCTGCCCGTGCTCTCGATGACGATCGGCGGCTTCGCCAGTCTGACCATCCTCACCAAGAATTCCTTCCTGGAGCAAATCGGCCAGCAATACGTCGTCACCGCGCGCGCCAAAGGCCTGACCGAGCGACGGATCCTCTATGGGCACGTCTTCCGCAACGCCATGTTGATCGTCGTGGCCGGTTTTCCGAGCGCCTTTCTGGGCAGCCTCTTCACCGGGGCCTTGCTCACCGAGGTTATTTTTTCACTCGACGGGGTCGGCCTGCTCGGCTTTGAGGCCGCCATCGGACGCGATTATCCCGTGATGTTCGGCACGCTCTATTTTTTCACACTGCTTGGGCTGGTGATGAAGATCATCGAGGATCTGACCTATACCCTGATCGACCCACGAATTGATTTCGAGGCCCGCGACGCATGAGCCCACTCGCCCGCCGCCGCTGGGATGCCTTTCGGGCAAACCGACGCGGTTTCGTTTCACTGCAGCTTCTGAGCGTCCTGATCGTCCTGAGTCTCGGTGCTGAATGGATCGCCAACGATCGCCCTCTGCTGATCCGCTACAACGACCGGTTCTTTCTGCCGATCGTCGAAACCGTGCCGGATACGGCCTTCGGTGGCTTCCTGCCAACCGAGGCTGATTTCCATGAGCCTGAAGTCAAGGCCGAGATCGCCCTGCACGGCTGGATGCTCTGGCCGCCGATTCCCTGGTCGTGGCGAACGATCGCACGCGATCTTACCCGTCCGCCTCCCACCGCCCCGTCCACCACACACTGGCTCGGCACCGACGACCAGGGCCGCGACGTGGCGGCTCGCCTACTCTACGGCTTTCGCGTCAGCATCCTCTTCGGATTGACCCTCACCTTGCTCAGCTCTCTGGTCGGTATCGCGGCGGGCACCTTGCAAGGCTTTCTGGGCGGCTGGACCGATCTCATCCTCCAGCGCCTCATCGAAATCTGGTCTGGAATGCCCACGCTCTACCTCTTGATCATCCTCTCCAGTGTGGTCACGCCCACCCTCGGCTGGTTGCTGCTGCTTCTTCTGCTTTTCAGTTGGATGACGCTGGTCGGCGTGGTGCGCGCCGAGGCCTTGCGCGTCCGCAATCTCGAATACGTGCGCGCCGCGACTGCGCTCGGGCTTGGCCCCTTGCGGGTGATGCTCCGACACATCGTTCCGAATGCAACGATTGCCGCGCTTTCGTTCCTACCCTTTGTTGCGAGCGGGGCCGTCGTCACCCTGACCGCACTCGATTTCCTCGGCTTCGGTCTGCCACCGGGCTCGGCTTCCCTGGGCGAACTCCTGCGACAGGGCAAAGAGAATCTCGAGGCGCCCTGGCTTGGCCTCACAGGTTTCGTCTCGATCGGAAGCTTGCTCACGCTGCTGGTCTTCGTCGGCGAAGCGGCGCGCGATGCCTTCGACCCACGGCGCGGCTCCTGGCCGGTGCCGGCCGAAGCCACGCCGAGCGGCGGGATCGCCGAGGAGCAGCCAAAGACGCAGGCCGTGCTTGACGAGCGGGATGTCGCCACTCCGCCACCTTATCCTCCGACCGGAGCGGCACGCTTACCCGCGGCCGTGCTTTCCCACCAGGAGGGTGTTCCTGCGCCAGCCCTGCTTGAGATCGAAGATCTGTACGTCGTTTTCGGCAGCGGCCCGCTGGCCACCCACGCGGTGCGCGGCGTCTCGCTCTCGCTGCGGGCCGGCGAGACACTCGCAATTGTCGGAGAGAGCGGTTCTGGAAAATCGGCCACCGCGCTTTCGATCGCACGCCTTCTTCCCGGTACGGTCCACCACCCGCAAGGACGTATTATCTTCGAGGGATCAAGCATGCTTGATGCCAACGAGGCCACTCTGCGGCGGTTGCGTGGCGCCCGGATCGGTTTCGTCTTTCAGGAGCCGATGAGTTCGTTGAACCCGCTTCATACCGTCGGCAACCAGATTGCCGAGACGCTGATCCTGCACCAGAAGCTCAGCCGCGAGCAGGCTCGGGCGCGGACTCTTGAACTGCTCGAGTTGGTCGAGATCGACGACGCCGAAAGCCGACTCGACAGCCTGCCGCACGAACTCTCTGGCGGCCAGCGCCAGCGGGTGATGATCGCCATGGCTCTCGCCAACCAGCCGGCGCTCCTCATCGCCGACGAGCCAACGACCGCCGTCGATGTCACCGTGCAGGCACATATTTTGCACTTGATTGACGATCTACGACGTCGGCTTGGCATGGCGGTACTTTTCATCACCCACGATCTTGAATTGGTGCGACGGATTGCCGACCGCGTCGCCGTGATGCGCAGCGGCCTGATCGTCGAAACGGGTGCTGTACAGACCGTCTTCGACCGGCCGCAACACCCCTACACCCGCGCCCTGCTCGCCTCGCGGCCCGCTGGGAGCCCGCGTCCAGTGTCGGGAAATGCACCGATTCTTGTCGAGACTTCGGCACTCACGGTTCGCTACCGGCGCCGAGGCGGCCTGTTCGGCCGCAGCCAGAGCCTGGCGCCGGCGCTCGAGAACGTGAGCTTTTCGCTGCGGGTTGGTGAGACACTGGGCGTGGCCGGCGAGAGCGGCTCGGGCAAGACCACGCTCGGACTCGCGCTGCTCCGTCTCCTCGCGTCAAGCGGGACGATACGCTTTGACGGCCAGGATCTCCGAACCCTGAACCGGCGCGCGCTGCGAGCTTTGCGGCCCTCGATGCAGATCGTCTTCCAGGATCCTTTCGGCTCGCTCAGCCCGAGACTCAGCGTTGGTGCGATTCTTGAGGAGGGTCTGCAGGTTCAGTCGCGGCACCTTTCAGCGGCGGAGCGCGAGACCCGCGTCGCGGCCGCTCTCGAGCGGGTCGAACTCGAAGCCTCGGTGCGCCACCGCTATCCACACGAGTTCTCGGGTGGCCAAAGGCAGCGGATCGCGATCGCACGCGCGCTCGTTCTGGAGCCACGCCTGGTGGTGCTCGACGAGCCGACCTCAGCCCTTGACGTAACGGTGCAAGCACAAATCATTGCCTTGTTGCGCCGCCTGCAGGAAACGGACGGACTGGCCTATCTCTTCATCAGCCACGACCTGCGCGTGGTGCGGGCGCTCAGCCACCGGCTCCTGGTGCTGCGGCGGGGCGTGGTGATCGAGGAAGGCCCGACCGAGGCGGTCCTCGCCGCCCCGCGTGAGGCCTATACCCGGGCGTTGATCGAGGCGGCGCTCTTTACGGAGGGCCCACAGCCCCGCTGAGGAAGGAGGTCGCCCAGGCGTCAGCCTTCTGCGGCCCTGAAGAGCCGTAACCTGGCAGCATCCGTTGTGTCACGTCGGCCAACCACCCAGGCGTCAGCCTTCTGCGGCGCAGCGTATCCCGCGCTGGTCGACGTAGCGGATTGCGTCGGCCGACCACCCAGGCGTCAGCCTTCTGCGGCCCTGAAGAGCCGTGACCGGGAGTGGCTGGGTGACGCCTGAGTCGGCCGGGCTTGGCTGCGGTGCGCGATGGCGGCAACGGTCTGCCCTCTGCTAGCCGCCCCAAAACACAGCAACGTGCCGCTCCGCGTCGCACGATGCCGAGCAGAAGCGTCTCCTCCCCATGTCCACAACAAAACCCATCCCGCCTGAAATCGCCGCGGCCACGGTGGTTCTGGTCCGCGACGGCGCAGCCGGGCTCGAGACACTGCTGCTGCGGCGCAACGCCAAGCTTAATTTTGCCGGCGGGCTCTGGGTGTTTCCCGGGGGCCGCGTCGATGCGAACGACAGGGTTGGCCTTGAGCCTGGCGATGAAATCGGCGCCGCGAGACGCGCTGCGGTTCGCGAGGCCAGCGAAGAGGCGGGTCTTGCCGTCGACCCGGACAAACTCGTGACGCTCTCACACTGGACCCCTCCGGCCGAGACCCCAAAACGATTCCTGACCTGGTTCTTCATCGCTCTCGCGCCGGTGGGCACTGTGCAGATCGATCACGGCGAAATCCACGATCATATCTGGCTTCGACCGCAGGAGGCGCTGCTGCGGCGCAACTCGCGTCAGCTCGATCTCTTGCCGCCGACCTGGGTCACGCTGGAAACTCTCGCCGAGCATTCAACCAGCGAAGATCTGCTCGCTGCGTGGGAGCATACCGAGCCGCAGCGCTACCAGACCCATATCCGCGGCACGCCCGAAGGCGGCGTCGCCATCTGGGAAGGGGATGCCGCCTGGCCGGATCAGGATGTCGCTGCGGTTGGCCCGCGCCACCGCCTCTGGATGATCGGTGATGATTGGCGCTTCGAGGTTTCCCGATGAATCTCGCACCGCGACCGCGCGCCGTGCTTTTCGACTACGGCGGCGTCTTCACCGGTCCGACGTTTTCTGCCGTCGACGTGCTGGCGCAAGATCTTGGCACCAGTTCCGAGGTCCTGTTCCGGGTTTTTCTCGGTTCCTACGAAGCCGATACTGACCACCCATGGCACCAGCTCGAGCGTGGGGAAATCGACTTGGCGACGGCGCATCGTGAAATCGACCAGCTCTGCAACGACGCTGGCCTCAAGGTCGACCTGCCCAGCCTCCTGATCGCGATGGCTTCAACCGCCGGCATCCGCGAAGACATGGTCGCGCTCACACGCGAGGTTCGTGCGGCAGGGGTCCTGACGGCGCTGGTGACAAACAACCTGGCCGAGTTCCGGAGCCATTGGCGACGCAGTCTGCCGCTCGATGAACTTTTCGATGTGGTGATCGACTCGAGCGAGGTGGGCATCCGCAAGCCCAACCCAGCTATTTTTAATCTGACGCTTGAACGCCTCGGGATCGAAGATCCCGCCGCCGCCCTCTTCCTCGACGACTTTCACGGCAACATCAAAGCGGCGCGCAGCGTGGGTCTGCACGGCATCCTGGTCGAACCCGACCCGGCCCCGGCAATGGCCGAAGTCCGCCGACTCGTCCTTGGTTCGTAAGGCCAGCGGGGCAGTATTTTTTGTGTGACGCAAGCCCGATAGACTTTGATGGTCTTTGGGCTCAGGTCAAGTGCCGAAGCAATCGCACGTATCGCATCGCCGTGCAGCAGCCGGTCCATCACTTCGCGCTCGCGTGGGGTCGAGGTCGCAACGCGAGTGGCAAACCCGGCCAGGGTCTCGGAGGACATAAGGGCGCCAGCCCGAGCCATTGCCCTGCCGCCATGCGGCCTCGAAGAATCACCGCCTGTGAGGATGCCATGCGGATCATGGATCGCCTGAACCAAACCGGCAGCGTGCTGCCGGGCCTGATGAAGCCCTTCGGCGAGTTCCCGCCGGGCCGTGACGAGGTCGGCAACGCACGCGATCTGTTGCACGCGATCCGCTGCGCTCGCGCAAAGGGGCCGTCCGAAGCACGACCCAACACGGCAGGCCATCGGGGCGAAGGAGTCGGAAATCGGCACGGGTGCGCTCGAGTGGAAACCTTGGGTCCAGTTCTGTGAGCCACCCCCGGTCGTCTGGATGGAGGACGTCGAGGAAGGTCGTGAGTGCACCGATGGGCCCGAGCCCGAACGCTTCCCAGAGCTCAAGCCCCGAGGCGCTGGCCTGCTCGATGCGCGGAAGATCAGCAGACAAAAAACACCTTCGTCAAAACTCTCGAAAAGCTCCTGAAAGCGATCGTCGCGGGCCCGGATCTCGGCCCGGAGTCGTCGGGACTCGGCCAGATCCTCGAGAATCGCCCACCGCAAGCCCTTCGCACCGCCTTCGCATTCGATGAGGAGGGCAAGCGGCACCGGCATCTGCTCAAAAAGGCTCGCCAAGGCGAAGGCGTCCGGAAGACCCGGCACCTTGCCATGCGCGACGCCCGCAGCCGCTGCGGGCTCGATCCCCGAACCGCTGAGATTCATGTCGATTTCCGCCCACACTCCCAGGGAGAAAGCCAGAACGGGTGCCCAGCTGCCGGAAGATGCTTGAGCCTATTCTTCCACGAATCGTCGGCCGGCAGCACGAGACTTGCCGCCGGCGTGGTTCAGCCTTTCAAATCAGGTCATCCGGCGGGCGTCAGCTCAAGATCGTCGACGCGGAAAATGAACTTTTGCTTCTTCCCGAACCAACCGGCAATCCGCGCCCCGAGATATTTGGAACGGAGCGCATCCTGCACAGCGCCAATCTCGGCCAGCTGGTCAACCGGGCAAAAGCTGCCCTGCAGGCGGGTCTCGCCCACGACAAGCTCAATCCGTTTGGCCTTCATGGCATTGCGGATCCAGTCGCGATCGTCGCGCAAGGAGCCGACATAAAATTGGCCATCGACGACCACGAACCAGATGGTCGCCGAACGCGGCTGCCCTGAGCGGCGACCTGGCGCGGTCAGGGTGGTGGTCGAGACCTGCTTCAGTGGCGCGAGGTCGATGCTGTTTTTTGACGACATGATGCGCTGCGCAACTTCAACATGAAACTGACCACTCCGGAGAGGATGGCGCAAGCGCAGCAGCTCGTGACGCCGATGTTTGCCGCTGCGCTCGCTCTCGGGCAGAAGCAGTCGCGGATGAACGGCGACAATCCCGGGGGCGCGACCGCGCGAAGAAGCCTGCGGCCCACGCGACGATGGTGCGCTTGCGCCGCTACCCGACTGCCTCCTCGGCGACGTTCCGAGGGATGATGCGGCCCACGCGACAGAAGCTCGACGCCGGCGGCTCGACCGATTGCGGTCGCGTGCGC
>VFKT01000159.1 GCA_009885395.1 Deltaproteobacteria bacterium
GAACAGGGGCCGCACGGGCCGGTCTCGCCCATCTCCCAGAAATTATCCTTCTCATCAAAAGGCAGCACGTGGCCGGCAGGCAGATCAGTGAGCCGTGGCCAGAGGGCCGCCGCGTCCTCATCGGTACGAAACACAGTCGCGTATAGGCGCTTCTTGTCGAGACCCCAGACGCGCGTCAGGAGATCCCAGGCCCATTCGATTGCCTCGGCCTTGTAATAATCGCCGAAAGACCAGTTGCCGAGCATCTCGAAGAAGGTCTGATGGTAGATATCCCGCCCGACATCGTCCAAATCATTATGCTTGCCCGAGATCCTCAGACATTTCTGCGAATCGGCAATTCGCGGGGCAAGCGGCGTCTCCGTCCCAAGAAAGACATTCTTGAACTGCACCATCCCGGCATTGGTAAAAAGGATGGAGGGGTCGTTGGCCGGAACGATCCGGTCGCTCGGCACGATGCGGTGCGAGCGTTCGCGAAAAAATTCAAGGAAGGAGGAGCGGACTTCAGCGCCTGTCATTTGGGCGGCTCGCTAGCAGAGGGCGTGTACAGATTCGACGCCGAAACGGGAGGCGGCGCCATCTCGCCCCCGGGGCGAGCCCTCGCCACGCGACGCCGGGCGGGCTGGTTCCGGGTGCGACACGTGGCCGTTACCCCGACGCCGGCCCTGCCCCGAGACCGCGCCGGAGCGCTCACCGGCCGGCAACGGCGCCGGTCCGCGCCTCGTCGGGTGCGTTCAATCCCGCAAGACCACGTCGAGCGCGAAACGCAAACGCTTCAACACCCGGCCAAGCGCGTTCTGGTGGATATTGCGGCGCAGCGCGATCAGCAGTCGGCGCTCCATCCGGTAGCGCCAGGGCGCTTCTCTTTTTGGGGGCTTGACACCGGCGGCCCGGGCGCGATCGAGCTCTTCGAGCATGGCTGCGCGCGGGTAGCCGAGAGTCTCGAGATCGGCCGGGTCAAGACCATTCACCAGGTTGATGACCAGATCGAGGGTCGCCTGATCAGCCGCGATTTCTGTGGCCCATTTCTTGACTGAAGTTTGAACTGGACGGGCGTGTCGATCGACACTGGTCGGATCGCCCAGGCCCTCGAATTTTTGTCCAGATTCTCCGTAATTGATGGCCGACGCTTCAAAAGGCAGCCCGAGTCCCTCGCAGATGGTGCGGAATCCGGCCTCGGAATCCTTGACGAAGGTTTCATAACGCACGTGCACGAGATCGACCGGGCGTTCGCGTAGCATTTTCGCCAGGGCCGGGACGTAGCGCTCGACAACCGGATTATGCGCCATCGCGACCTGGTAATCGCCATCAAAAAATGATTCTACATACGAGCTGAGGATCGCCAATGGGTGGCGCGTCAAGACGACGTAGCGGGCCTTCGGATAAAGCCGTGTCAGGAAGGGCAGCACCAGCGCGTAGGCCGGCGTCTTGTCGAGAAAAAATAGCTTGTCTGGGGCCCGCTCCATCAGGCCCGCATACATGGCGTCGGTGTACGCCCGCAGCGCATCGAGGTACTGCGCCTCGCCGCGCGGCAAGTCCTGCACGACCTCGCCGATCGCCTGCTGCACGTTGAAGGGGTCGTAAGGTGCCTTCTGGACGGAATCGAAATAACCGAGGTGGGCGATCGGGGTGATCAGATGCGGCTCTGCACGGCCGTAGACCTGGCTGTGGCCGGAGAGGATCCGCGCCAGCAACGTCGTCCCCGAGCGCGGCGCGCCGATCAGGAAGATCAGCCGATCCTGCATCCGGGGGTCTTATCAAAAAAGTGCCGGTCCACCAGCAGAGAAGACCCGGCGAGCACCGTTGCCGCGCTGCGCGGAGGCACAGCCGCGACCCGGGACGGGTAATCGACAGGCCAGAAACCGCCGCGGGCGAACCCCGGCCACCAGACCAGAGGCCGCCCCGCGGGCGAACCCCGGCCACCAGACCAGAAGCCGCCGCGGGCGAACCCCGGCCACCAGACCAGAGGCCGCCCGCGGGCGAACCCCGGCCACCAGACCAGAAGC
>VFKT01000205.1 GCA_009885395.1 Deltaproteobacteria bacterium
CGGGCGGCGGCCGAGCATCTCACCCCGGTCACTCTCGAACTCGGCGGCAAGAGCCCCTGCATCATCGCCAAGGATGCCAACCTCGATGTCGCGGCCCGGCGCATCGCCTGGGGTAAATGGCTGAATGCAGGACAGACCTGCATCGCGCCTGATTATGTGTTGGTCGAAGAGAGTGTCGAAGAAGCCTTCCTTGAAAAGCTGCGGGCAACGATCAAGGAATTCTATGGAGACGACCCCCTGAAGACCTCCGATTTCGGGCGGATCGTCAACGAGCGGCACCACGGCCGGCTGATGGGCCTCCTTGAAGGCCAGCCGGTATGGCATGGCGGCCGCTCGGACGTCGCCTCGCGTTACATCGAACCGACGATCGTGCGGAACCCGGCGCCCGATTCGAAACTGATGCAAGACGAAATCTTCGGCCCGATCCTGGCCGTCCTCAAGGTGGAAAGCGTCGACGCGGCGATCCGTTTTGTCAACGCCCGCGAGAAGCCGCTTGCGCTCTACGTCTTCTCGTCATCGGAGAACACCTCGGAAGCGGTCCTGAACCAGACCAGCTCGGGCGGAGCCTGCGTCAACGCTACAATATGGCACGTCGCCAACCCGCACCTGCCTTTCGGCGGCGTCGGGCCAAGTGGCATGGGCAGCTACCACGGTCGCGCCACTTTCGAGACTCTGAGTCACCATAAATCTGTGGTTTCCAAGAGCACCTGGATCGATCCGAAAATCGCCTACCCGCCCTACACGGCCTTCAAGCGGAACCTTTTGCGCCGGGTGATGTAAAAGCGCAAACGCGCCCAGGATTGGGCCGCCAGGCAGGAGCTGAAAACCTGCCCAGCGGCCCGACACAGCGGCTTCTCGCCGGGCTGCTGGCGGCCGGACTCGGATTCGGGGCGGGCTTGGCGCCGTTCGCAACGCGGCCGGTGATGCACGATCGACCAGGGCGGCCTCGCCGAAATGGCAGGCGTCAGTGCCGCAGCCCGTGTGGTCTGGGCGGCGCGCTCGTTGGTGTGGATCGAAGCTCCGACCGTTGCCGGCGCACTGGCGCTCAACGATGCCGAATTAAGCTCTTTTCTCGACCACGAGCTGCTCCACGCCTACCATTATCGCTTCGGTCCCTACGAGCCGAGCACAAAGGAGTTCTTCCGTCGCGAGATCGAAGCCTATCGCTGGGAGTTGGCGCATATGAGCCAAGGGGTTCGACCCTTCTATCGCGCCGAGGCCGAGTCTCAGCTCATACTTTTCGAGAGCCTGCTGGCAACGGCCGACGAACCGCCACCGCCCGAAACCTCCTCTTCCCGTTGACGCCCCAGCGCACCGCCGCGCCCCGCGACG
Organism: Deltaproteobacteria bacterium; assembly: GCA_009885395.1. GTDB lineage: Bacteria > Desulfobacterota > Binatia > UBA12015 > UBA12015 > SXLG01. The sequence goes on from VFKT01000205.1 coordinate 1,333, forward strand.
GAAGGCCGGCACCGCGAGGTCTGGACCCGGGCCGTTGTCGAAATCGACCGCGACTGATGCCGCTTCGTCTATACAAAAGATAATACTGGCATCATGGTCGAGTTCTGTACCACCACCCGCCAAGCCGCCGCCTCTCAGAACGCGAGGCGAAGACCTGGACGCGGCCATGGCAAGGAAACGAGCTTGCCCGTACCCGAGAGCGTCGCGTAGGCGGTCTGCAGATCAGGACCACCAAAGCAGACATTGGTCACGAGCAGATCGGGCAGGGCGACGTGCTCCACCCGCTCGACCCCACCATCGTTATCGGGTGGAATCACCGTAAGACCGCCATTGATGATTGTGCCGACCACGACATTTCCAGCGCTGTCAACGGCGAGTGAGTCAAGAAACTGCAGATTCGGAAGTCCGGCAAGCAACGACCCGCCATGCCCGACCGGGCTGGGTCGGCCCACCCGTCCCGGACCCTCGACGGGCCACCAATAAACGCGACCGGTATAGGTTTCGGCGACATACACGCGCTTGCCATCGGGCGACAGGCCGACACCGTTGGGCGATTCGAGTGGGTAGACCACTTCGGTGATCGACGACCCATCGGCCTTGGCGTAGTAGAGCCCGCCATGGTCGCGCTCGCGCGGGCGGATCTTGCCGTGGTCGGTGAACCAGAAGCCGCCGTCGGCATCGAAGACCAGATCGTTGGGGCCCTTCAGCGGGAAGCCCTTGCAGCTTTCGTAAAGCACCCTCACCGCGCCGGTAGCCAGATCGATCCGTTCGATGCGACCACCCGAGTAATCGTCAGGCTGGAATGTCCCGGTGACGACCATTCCCATCAGTTCGTGAAAGACCCAGCCACCGCTATTGCAGACATAGGCCGCGCCATCGGGCCCGATCGCAAGTCCGTTTGGGCTGCCGCCGGGCTCGGCGATGATTTCGACCCGTCCATCCGGATGCACCCGGTCGACCGTGCGCCGCTGCAACTCGACACAGAGCACCGTTCCATCCGGCATCCACACCGGCCCTTCGGGAAAGCCGAGGCCGGATGCGATTTCTGTAATCATGGTGGTCATGTCCTGTTCAACCGTCCCTTCGATTCGGCGGAGGTCGCCCTAAAGTTGCCCGGAACGGGTCGCAATCGCCGCTTCGAGGCGATCCCACTCGGCGAGATAAGCGGTCAGATGGGCGCGCGCGGGCGTCTTGCTCTCGGTCTCAAGCAAATCGCGGACGCGCTTACGCTCAATCGCATACTTGGAAACATCAAAAAATCCGCAGAAATGCGCCATCCGCAGCCAGAGCAGGTAGGTCGTCAGCGCGTCGCGTTCGTTGTAGGCGACGATCTTCTGGTGCTCGCCGGCAAGCCAGAGATCCACAACCTGGTCGCCAGCAACACCCATCTTGCCCGGAATGCCACATTGCACCGCCATCTCGTGCAACGAGGGCGTGGTCTTGCCAAAGCCACCGAGGATTTCCTTGAGATCGACATTATGGTCGCTGGCGCGCGCGAAATAGTCGGGCCCCTCCCAGGGTTTGTTGGGTCGCTTGGCGAAATCCCGCTGCACCAGGCCGAGGATGACCGCTCGCTGTACGAGAATCCGCAGATCGGCCCCCTGTGAATTGAAGCCCACGAGTTGCGGCCGGGTCTTGCCCACCTGCTCCAGGAAGCGCCCGACGATCTTTGCTTCGTCGCATTGGGCCGCGTCGCTGACATCCTTCGGCAGCGCGACCAGACGTAGATTGACGGTGCCGGCCTTCTCGGTGCGCACCACCGCCGCAATCGAAACCACCCGACAGAGGTTGGTCTTCAAATAGGGGCGCGGCTCTTCTTCGGTCGCGCCTCCTTTCTTCCACATCCGCTCGAAGACCTCGCGCGGCGGCAGAGCTTCGTCAAGCCCATAGACCAACCGACCGGCGAGCGGATCCGGCACCCATTCGCAATCAAACGCCCACACATCATTCTCAACCGTCTTGAACATGGCCTTCCGATGCCGGAAGGCGCGCCGCGCGTCCAGCCCATCCGCCCGGAGCTTCGACAACGGGGTGGCCCCGCGGCAGAACCGACGCGGCGGGTGGGGGCTGAAAATCGCGCCTCCGGCTGCCAGACTCGGCTGGCGATGCGCGAAATCCTTCCGCCCCGGGCGCCCAGCGCGCGCTACTTTCCGGTCGAGCCCCGCGCCGTCCAGTTGAAGGCCGGTCTGATGCGCCTCGGCATGGATTTCGGAAACGGGGTGCGCGATGGGCAGTTCTTTCAGATCGACGACCAGTGGCCGCGTTATCTGAGGCAACGCCTCGCCGCGCCGGCCCATAGACATCTGGTGCTGGTGCGAAATGCCGAAGACGACGCGCTCCACCGCACCGTCCAGGACTGGATGCGCTCCACCCTGGCCGCAGAGCACGGGTCCCATCGAGCCGGGCTCCCGCCGCCGACCGCAGTCACCCCGCTCGAGCCCGACCAGAGCCCGCCCGCTCGGCTGCGAACCCTTCTTTCCCTGGGGGAGCCTTCTTCCCCCGGAACAACGAAAGCAGGCGAGCTCTCGGCCGCAGCGATCGTCGACGCCTACGCCGCCATCGCCGCGCAAATCCAGGAGGATTTCGCGATCCTGTGCCTTGAGGACTCTCGCGACACAACGCTCGCCCTCTTCGTCTCCTTCCCCAGCGACTGGCGCCCCGAACGCCTGCTGGGTGCAGATTTCTCCGAGTTGCACGCACCCGTGCCCGGCTTCCCGAGCAATGCCGCAGCCGCCGCGTCGATAGTGACAAGCATGGTCGAGCGCGGCCCCTACACCCGTTTCGTCTGGTCGGTGCATCCCGATGACGAACTTGACCACCACCCCGAGGAAGGCCGGCGCATCAAATGGGAAAATGCCTCGGCGTTATGGCTCCGCGTCGAGCGACAGGTGCTGGTTCCGTTCGCCGCCCAGCACGCTTCACTCTTCCTGATCCGCACCTACCTCTACCGGCACGACAGCCTGACGGCAGAGCAGCGCGCGATCCTCCGGCTGGCAATCGAAAGAACTGAAGGCGAGGTGCGCAGCTACAAAGGTTTTTCGCCACAGGCCCTCGCTTTTCTGTCTGATTGACCTGGGGCAGATCGGCTTCAGCGCAAGCCCGCCATATAGACGAGAAAGCTCTCGATCTGCTCGACCGGCTTGCCGGTCACATCCTCGTACTCACCCGTGCCATCGCAAATGCCGTCACCGTCGGTGTCTTCCTCCTCGATCTTTTCCCAAAAGACCCGAACATCGCGAAACCCGACCTCCAACAAAAGATCATTCAACTCGGGCAAGCTCCAGAGCCGCCAATCATAGGAAAAAGCGTTGTGGATCTTCGAGCCGTCGGGAAAATTGAAATGGATCCGGCACATCGTATGGTGGGTGATCGGATCAAAAGACTCCTGCTCCCAGACGTAGGTCCAACGGTCGAGTTCACGCTCCTCGACGAGCGGGTAGATCGAATCCTTGCCGCCAAAGATCTCAAGGAAGAGCACGCCGTCGCGTTTGAGCCCTTGCCGCGCCCGTTCCAGATAGCTGCGCAGCAGGTCGCGGGTCTTGAAGATGCAGAAGCTGAAATTGTTGGCCGCCGTGATGTCGGCGCGTCCGACCGAAGGCTCGAGCACATCCCGTTGCAAGAGGCGCATCCGGCTGCCGAGGCGTCGGCGGTTGGGCTCCAGATTATGTTTGCGACCCCAGGCGAGAGTCGGGCCATCAAGGTCGACCGCAATCGCCGAGCGCCGCTTGTCGCCGAGACACCAAGCGGCGGAAAGCTGTGCCGTACCGCAGAAATCCTCGCGCAACACGAGCGGCTCGCGACCGCGCAGCTTCTTGAAGAGCTTGCGGAAAAGCTTGCAATCCTCGGCGGGGGCCTGGACCGATTGCTCGTAGAGTTCGTGCAGGTCGTAGCGCTCCGCCATTGGCGGCTTTTTGCGACGAGCCGCCGACTTTTTCGCGGGCACCCGTGCGGTTGGCTTCTTGGTCGTGCTGCGTGCCGCGGTTTCCGTGCGCCGCTTCGTGATTGCCGGTTTCTGCCCGATGCGTGCTCGCGCCACTCCACCCCTCCTCATCCGTCGCCCCGCGCCCTGCACGCGAAATCGCCCCGTCGTCACCGACCGGCGGACGTCGGCTGCGCCTACCACGCGACGGAAGGCCGCACAGTTGGCGCGCCGCTGCGCCACGAGCCGCGGCGTTGGCGCTGTCCCGACGAAACCCTAAGATGCCTTTCCAGGGAGACCGGGCCGACGCCCAATTCGCAAAACGATGAGCCAGGACCAGAACCAGGCCGGACGATCGCGCCAGCCAGGGCTGCGCCGTCTCGCCCGCGCACGGGCCGCGCTTGAAGCAGGTTATCAGCGGCCACGATCAGGCCAACGACGGCTGCGCCGTCTAGCGCTCCTGCTGCTGCTGCTGCTCGGGCTGCCTGTAGGCCCTCTCGGCCTGCCCTCTGTCGGCTGGGCCGGCGCAGGGCCAGGAGGGTCGACCGCCAACACAAGCAGTCCGATCGCCACCGCGCCCGACCCGCTTTTCGACGACGAACCGGGTGCCGAGGCACCGGCCCGCCTCGGCGATTATGCCGACCCTCTTGAGGCCGTCAATCGCAGAACACACGCCTTCAACTCGACCGTCGAAGAATGGCTGCTCGACCCGGTCTCAGAGGCCTACTCCAAATCTGTGCCGGCGTCGGCGCGCCACGGCGTACGAGGCGTCCTGCGCAACCTCGATGAGCCGACCAACGCGATCAACGGCTTGCTGCAACTGCAATGGAGCCACGCGGCCACCGCAGCCGGCCGATTCATCATCAATACCACGATCGGCCTGGCGGGCGTGCTCGACCCCGCAACTGGGATGGGACTTGACTCACGCTCTTCCAATTTCGGCGAAACCCTCGCCGACGCCGGCGTGAAAAGCGGCCCCTACCTGGTCCTGCCCTTGATCGGACCCACCAATGCCCGTGACGGTACGGGTATCGTGGTGGATTTCTTCTTCCGGCCGACGACCTGGATCCTCGGCCCGATCGATCTCCTGACCTGGACCGCCATCCATGGCGGCACGGCGGGAGTGGCCATCAAGGAAGAGAACCTCGAAGCGATCGACGCCCTCAAGCAATCTTCGCTTGATTATTACGCGGCGCTGCGCAGCGCCCACCATCAGATGCGCGAGGCCGAGTTGCGCCAGAATCAGGCCACCAGGCTGAGCGATTGAGCCACTCGCCGCCACAGCCCCCGCCCGACTTGCTCTGCCGGCGCCGAGAGTCGAAAGAGAAGGCATGAGGAACTTTATCTTCGCCACGACGCTGGCCGCCGCTCTCGCTTCGAATCTCGGGTCGTTTCCGGGAGTCTTCGGCAACCGCCTTGCCCAGGCTCAGGACGACCTTTTTGACGACACCACCGCCGAGGGGATGTTGCCCGAACCGGGCGAGATCGCGCCTTCGGAGGGTGCCGACGGAGTGCTGCCGCCGGTCGAGGATCTGGACGACGCGGGCGACGTGCCTTCGATCGGTGAGGATTCCGTCGAGATGGGGCCCGGCCTCGGCGAGCTCGAAGCCGGCGATGCCCCGACCGTCGGCGAGGATTCCGTCGAAACCTGGTAGGTTTGGCCGGGAAAGCGCGCTCGAGGATCGGTCCGAGATCGACTCCGCCCGGCAGCGTGCCAAAGGTTCGCCCGCCTTCGCCGCCAAGTCGCGTCGCGCAAAAAAGATCGGCGATCGAGGTGGGGGCGTGCCGCACGAGCAGTGCCGCCTGAACCTGAAGCGCGATGCGCTCGGTCAAGCGACGGGCCCGCGCCTCGATATCGTCACGGCGCAAAAGCCGACTCTCAAGAACGACAAGCGCGGCGTCGTAGTGGCAGTCGGTGCCCGCAGCCAGGCGCAGTTCGTCAAGCAGCAAAGCCGCGCATTCAGGTTCGCGGCCAAGCGCCCGAAGGACATCAAGGCAGATGACATTGCCCGAACCCTCCCAGATGCCGTTGAGCGGGGATTCGCGGAACAGACGCGGCAGCGGTGATTCCTCGACGTAGCCGACCCCGCCCAGGCCTTCCATCGCTTCGACGATCGCCACCGGCGCGCGCTTGTTGTTCCAGTACTTGGCAGCCGGCGTCACCAGGCGAGCCACCAGCCGCTCGCGCTCATCGTGCGGGCCACGGTCGAAGCCCCGAGCCACGCGCATCGCCAGCGTGGTCGCCGCCTCGACCTCGAGCGCCAGGTCGGCAAGCACCTGACGCATCAAGGGCTGATCGAACAAGTTGCGGCCGAACGCCGTTCGATGGCGGGTATGGTGGATCGCGTTGGCGAGGGCTGCCCGCATCAGGCCGGCCGGGGCCGCGACGGTGTCGTTGCGGGTATGGTGGACCATCTGCAGGATGGTGGCCACGCCGCGCCCATCCTCACTGAGCAGACGAGCCCAGGTGCCGGCGTACTCGATTTCGCTCGAGGCATTCGAGCGATTCCCCAGCTTGTCCTTGAGGCGCTGGATGAGGATCGGATTGCGGCGCCCGTCGGGCGTCCAGCGCGGCACCAGGAAACACGAAAGCCCACGCGCCGTTTGCGCGAGGGTAAGAAACGCATCCGACATCGGTGCCGAACAAAACCATTTATGACTAGTCAAGCGGTATTCACCACCCGGACCGCCCGCTCCCACCGACTCGGCCCGGGTGGTATTGGCGCGCACATCCGAGCCGCCCTGCTTTTCGGTTATCGCAACGTGCGCGACGTGCGATTCAACCCGGGGTTCGGCCCAGGCGATCGAGGGCAGTCGGTGTTCGACCCCAAGGCGCATCAGGGCGTGGTAGGCGGGGTGGAACTCGAACTCGTCGATGCGCTGGCCGAAACGGTCAAAAGCCCGCAAGCGGGGCGCGATAAATCATGGCCGGTTCCTATCCCCGCCCGTTGCCAAGAGCGAGCCGGACCGCGACCATCAGCGCCATGCAATCTGCCTCATTCACCCGTGAAGAACTGCTCTCGAACCATGCCTTTGCCCGGCCGCACGAAGCGGCCGGCCGGCGTCTGCACGGCGGCCTCGACGCGCAAGGCCGCTACCTGCCACCGCGCACGCAGGTGCGCGAGCCGGCGGTTCGCGCCTGGGAACAGCGCCTGGTCGAGCGCGGCGGCGAATTGCTCCGCGCCGACCTCTCGCTGCTGCCGGCACCTTTGTTTCCGAACTTCGAACAGCAAAAATGCTTGCTCGCGCACGGGCTTGGTCAAACCCTCTGGAACACCCTCACCATCACGGGTGTCATCGAGGCCCGCGGCAAAATCCTCGCCGAGTTCCCGGCACCCGAATTCGCCGATGTCGTCGAGGACGATCTCTCCGAGACCGCGACCGGCCATTTGCGCCGCGGCCTGCTCGAAGCGCATGGCTTCGACGAGGGCGGCGCACCCGACTCGGATCTGGGCGCGCACGACGCGATGTGGTTTGCGGCCCGCGATCTCGCTTTAGGTATTGACAGCTACCCGATGCCCGAGATCCCCGAAAGCATCGGACGACCGGACGCGGGCCGGCTTTGCCCCTCTCTGCCCATCGGCCACGAGATGATGCTCTCGCTGCTCGCGAATGTGCTCTTGATCGAAATTCGCGCCGAGAAGGTGTTCTCGTTCGTGCAGGCCCTGCTGCGCCAGCATCAGCTCTTCAGGGCCAGAACGTCCGACCTCGAACTCGCGCACGAAATGATCGCGCGCATCCGGACCGACGAGGCGATCCATGTGGATTATCTGCGGCTGGTGCTCTCCGAGTTGAGGACCTTCACCTTTCGCGGCCTCGACGGTTCCCGGCTCCCGGGCACGGCCGTGCTCGACCCGCTTTGGAACGCCGTCGTGCAATGGCACGCGCTGGAGAACCCACGCCTTGCCCGGGCGCAGATGGAACCCGTCCTGCGGGCGCGCATTCTGACGCATCCCGAGGGCGCGGCTATCCTTGAGGAGATCGAAAGCCTCGCCGATGCCTGAGCCTTGCCGCCCCGTCAGTCGGCTAGTTTATTTTTTTACCTGACTAGCAGTCCCGCCGCTTCGACCAACTCGCGCAGAACGCCGGCCCGGGCCGTGGGATCGTAGTGGTAGCGAATCTGTGCCTCGGAGTAGCGCCAATCGCGACCGATAGGGCAGGCGTCCCGTACCCCAAGCCAGCGCGGCCAATCGCCACCGAAACCCGCCGCGGCCAGCGGCCGGCCACCCAGAGCCTCGTCAAGGGCTGTTTTACAGGGCGCGACGCAACCGGCGCAGGGCTGAAGCTGCGGCAAAGCTGGAACCGGCGGACCCGGGGCATCGAGCAGGGCCACGGCACGCAACGAGATCCAGGGCCCGAAGTTCGGATGCGCCACCAGAGCGGCCGGCCCGAGCGGCGCCAGTCCCGCAAGAACGGCCAGGCGCTGGATCGCCAGCCGTGGCGGCGGGTCGTGGGCGAAACGAAGCTGTACGCGCTCGCCGAGTGATCCCAGCGTCGAGTCGATTGTTTTTTCAATCCAATGATCAAAAGGTTCGTCGGTCGCCGCGAGCGGCGGATCCAAAGTCACTGCAGCCGCAAAAGCGGGCCAGAGGGAGCGACTCGCCCCGATCAGCAGGGCGAGACCGTCTGGGCGCAACGCGGCGGGCAGACCGAGTGCCGTGGGATCGGCGCGGCCGTGCAGGTCGGCGCGAAACGGTTGAACGAGGTCGAAGCCGGCTCGGCCAAGCGCGGCTGCCGCCCGTTCTGCAAGTTTCTGCGACAGCCCGCCCGGTGCATCATCGACCACAGACGCAGCCTAGCAGGCGCGGCACGCGTGACAGGCGCGGCACGCGTGACAGGCGCGGTACGCGTGACAGGCGCGGCACGCGTGACAGGCGCGGCAGACGCGACGCGGGCGCGGGCACGCGCGGCAGCTGCGGAAAATCGCGGCCGGCATCGACCAGAGCCGCTCGGCGCGCCCGCGGCGCTTGCAGAATGCCCCGGAAACCCGGACGATCGACGCCACCTCGCCGAGAGCCGGGCCGCGCCCGTCGGCGCGACCCGGGCGGCGACCATGGAGGGACGAACGATGGACAAGCTGTCACGCTACGAAGAACAGGCCTACGCTCTGCTGCGCATGGTCATTGGTTTTCTTTTCGCTTGCCATGGCGCCCAGAAGATCTTCGGCCTCTTTGGTGAGCTTCCGGGCGAAATGCCACCCGTGCTGCTCTGGAGTGCGGGCTTGATCGAATTGATCGGAGGCACCCTCGTCGCCATCGGCCTCTTCACCCGATGGGCAGCCTTCCTATCAAGCGGATGCATGGCCGTCGGCTACTTCCTGGTCCACCAAAAGAACCATCTCCTGCCGATCGTGAACCATGGCGAGCTCGCTTCGATCTACGCCTGGGTCTTCCTCTACATCTCGACCCGCGGAGACGGCCTCTGGAGCGTCGGCCAGGGCCGGGGGCAGGCCCCCGCCGTGTCAATCGACGTTCGTTGAAGCGGCGGCCTCGCCAACCCGAACCCGGGGCGACGCGCGGGCCAAACCTGGTGTCAATCCACGTTCGTTGAAGCGGCGGCCTCGCCCTTGCCCGGCCAGGCGGCTAGTTTGCCAAGGTGCACCGCACCGCACCGACCTACTACGCGCTGCAGGTCGGCTCGAACTGGGGTTGGTTCCTCGGCCCCTTCTACCCGCTCTTTCTACTGAGCCTCGGCCTCTCGTTCACCGAGGCCAGCGCAGTACTCGCGACGTATTTCATCACGACGCTGCTCTTTGAGGTGCCCACCGGGGCGGTCGCCGATCTCTACGGGCGCCGGGTCTCGTTCCTCGCCTCGTGCGTGGTGCGAACGGGGGCCTTTTTGCTTTATTATTTCGCGGACGGTTTTGCCGATTGCCTGGTGGCCGAAGCGGTCGACGCCATCGGCACCGCCCTCTCGAGCGGTGCCCTGGAAGCCTGGGTAATCGACGAGATGGAGGCCGAAGGCGACCCGCGCCCCGCCGACCGCCTCTTCGCCAGCGCCAATGTCTGGATGCGAAGCGTGATGGCGCTGGCGGGAATCTTGGGAACTCTGGTTGCGACAATCGACATCTACCTGCCCTGGCTGGTCGGTGCGGCGGGCTATGCAACAACCTTCTTCTTCGCCCTCGCCTTCATGCACGAAACTCGGCTGCCCAATGCCGCCGGACGAGACGCGGCTGCCACGGCAGACCAGCCCGGGTCGGTCGCGCGGCGGCGGACCCTCGCCGGATTGGTCGCGGCCGCTGGCTCGAATCTGGTGACGACCCTGCGCGAAGCGGTCTCGGAGGTCCTGGCCTCGCCGACCGTGCGCCTGCTCTGCCTGCTGACCGTGGGTACGGCCTTTGGTGTGATGCCAGTTTATTTTGGTTGGCCCGCATTCCTCGACGACATGGTCGGCGGAGATCTGCTGCAACTCGGCTTCGTCTGGGCGGCCGTCAGCCTCGCCTCGGCACTCGGCAGCGCGAGCGTGCCCGCGGCGCTGCGCGTGGCCGACCGACCGCAACTGCTTGCCTTGACCATGGCGCTCCGCGGCGCCGGCATCGTGCTGGTGGCGCTTGCCACCGGAGTCGGTCAGGCGCTGCTCGGCCTGATCCTGCTCGAAACGGGGCTCGGCTTGTCGCATCCAATTTTGCAAGCCTGGGTTAACGAGCACGTCGGGACCGAACGCCGTGCGACGGTTCTCTCTCTGGTGCAGATGAGTTTCACCAGCGGTGGTGCGGTCGGCCTGCTGCTGCTCGGACGTCTCGCCGAGTTGCAGGGCTTCACGAGTGCCTGGTTGATCGCCGGGCTCTTGCTGGTCGGCCTCGCTCCGGTCTTCCTGTTGATCCGCTGGCAGGACCTGGCGCTCGCTGCAACGGTCGAGGGCTCGTCGGAACCTGCGGAAGGGGCTTAGCCGATCGGCTCCGTTGCCTCGCGTCGTCGTGCCCCCTCGGCGAGGAAAAGCGCCAGTTCCGCCCGTCGGATCTTGCCAGAATCGGTGAAGGGTAATTCGTCGGCGCGGCAAATCCTGAAATAACCTGGAATTTTATACGACGAAAGCTGGACCCGCAGAGCAACCCGGATCTGCGCCACATCGAGCACGGTTTCAGCAGCGGCAACCAACGCCGCCGCGACGCGCTCGCCCCGGTCTTCGTCCGGGATGCCCACCACCCATGCCTGCGCCACGCCCGGCAGCGCGGATAGCGCCGCCTCGACTTCGGCAGGTGAAACATTGGCCCCACCCGTTTTGATGACATCGCCAAGCCGCCCCTCGAAGAAGAGCCAGCCGTCCTCGCTGAGATGGCCTGCATCACCCGTCGGGTAGAATCCGTCGCGCGTAAAGATCTCTTCGCGTTCCTTTTTATAGAGCCCCTGCAGCACAGTCGACCCACGCACCTCGATTTCGCCCGAAACGCCCGACGCCAGCACCGCGCGGGTCTTTGGATCGACGATGCGATGTTCGATCCCGGGCACGCCGCGCCCAAACGCCCCGCGCAAATGCTCTGGCAGTTCGCCCGTGCCCGGAGGCGCCGCCGCATGCGGGCCGCAGGTCTCGGTCATGCCGAGCGAATTCGAGCGCATCTGCGGGTCGCGCGGCCTTGCGGCCTCGGGCAGCAGGGCGAGCATGCTGCCGCGGCGGATCGTCGAGAGGTCACGCCCGGCAAAGGTTTCATGCTCGACCATCGCCCGCGCAAAATGGGGCCACCCGATGACGACAGTGGCCCGCTCGGCTTCGAGTAAGTCAAGAGTTTTTTCCGGATCGAAGGCAGCATGGGTGAGCAACGCCGCGCCCGAGGCCAGCGGGCCAAGCAGGGAAACGACGAAACCGCCAACCCAGAAGAAGGGCATCGGAGAATAGAGCCGTTCGTCGGGTCCAAGTTCATAGACCGCGGCCATCGCCTCTGCCTGCCGGACGATCGCACCATGGCTATGGACCACGCCTTTGGGACTGGCGGTGCTGCCCGAGCTGTAGACAATCGCCAGCCAGTCGGCGGCGCGGACCTCGGACTCGATCTCGGGCAGAAGGTCAGGGGTGGGCGCTCCTTCGCCAGGCTCGCCCCCGTTGGATATGAGCGCGACGCTGGCCGGTGGCCCGCCCCACTCCGAGCCCTCGCACCGGGCGTCGCCAACCCTTGCCGGGGCGCCAAGCAACGAAAGCTCTTCGACGCTGCCGCGCAGCCAGCCCCGCGCTGCATCGCCGACCTGCCGGATCTGCCGAAGATAGGGATGACTCGTCAACGCGAGTGCTCGATCGCCGCGAGCCGTGGCAAGTCCGCCGATCGCAGTCTCGAGTCGCTCAAGATAATCATGCCCGCGGAACGAGGGCGCGGTGATCAGTCGCGCAACGTCGGCATCGCGCAGCGCGTACGCCAGCTCGGGCGCCTGCCAGAAGGTGTTCAGCGCCACCGCGATGGCACCGATGCGGCCGATCGCAAAAAAACAAATGGCCCAATCGACGCCGTTGGGCAGCAAGAGCCCGATGCGCTCGCCCTTGCCCACGCCGTCGGCCAGCAGGCCGCGCGCGAGCTCGGCAGACCTTCGCTCGGCCTCGACGAAGCTGAGCCGCTCGCCATCGGCAACCAACAACAATCGGTCGCCGTGCTGCAAAGCGGCCTCGCGAAGCAACGTCGGCAACGCGGGCGTCCTCACGAAATCGCACCCCAGGCCATCGGATTGCGACGCATAAAGAAATGGCTCTTCAGGTTGGCGACCAGGCAGCCAAGATGGCGCAAGCGGTTGCGGGGCGGCGGTGGCCACATGCGCCGGGCGATCAATTTTAGCGAATAGAAGCGCCGATGGGCCTCGGCAAAACCCTCCCTGAGCTGTGTCGGGCTCAGCTCCCTCGGTTCGACGACGAGAGAAGCGTAATCGTGGTGGGACCAATCGTCGTCGATGATGCGGCCCTCCTCCGCCAGCCGGTGGTGGAACTCGGTGCCCGGGTAGGGCGCTGGCGTAAAGAACCTGGCCAACAAGACCTTCGTCTGTTCGAAAAAATCGGCTGTACGTTGAAGAACGGGCTCGTCCTGCCCATGGAGTCCGAGCGTCACCAATCCGATCACTCGGATCCCGCGCGCCAGAAAGGCATCGGCCAGTTCGTAAGCGCGTGCGATCTGCGGCCCCATCGCGGTGATGCCACCCACATCGCAAGGCCGATCGGGATCGACCTCGCCGAGCAATTCGTCCACCATCTCGACCTGCCAGGGCGGCGGCGGCAGCGCCTTCAAGGTGGGCCGGGCAGGCGCGCCGGTCCAATATTGCGTGGACTTCAACAGCGTGCCGTCGCGCTGCCGATAGTTCGGCGACACCAGGTAAAGCCGCATGGATTCTTCCCTACCAGCGACGGCCCAGTGAGACGAGGCCTTCATCCTGGTCGGTTTCGACCGCGCGAGCCTGCCGCTGGACGCTGGCACATTGACCCGCGACGGCCTTGGGCAGGCCGGAGGGATTCTTTTTCGCCGATCGGTGCCCGGCACGGCCTACGGCAAACAAGCTCGGGTTGCTGATCCGGCTATGGGGCGAATCCAAGAACCGGGATTGGGAGAACGGGATCGAAGTTCTAGCAAATCTTCCGCTCTGCTGCGACGCTCAACGAATCCATGCGGCAACACAGCTCACCAGCACCAGCGCCAGTACCACGCGTTGCAGCACCTTTGGCGAGCTGCGCAACGAAAACGCGACCGCGAGCCGTGCGCCCGCCACCATGCCAATCGAAAGAGCCAGCCCGGGCAGCCAGAGCACTTGCCCTGCCACCGCAAAAATCAGAGCTGCCAGCAGGGTGGCGAAGGCAATCACAAGGCTTTTGAGGGCGTTGGCCGCGGTCAGGTCGTAGCGAAGTTGGCCGCAAAGCACGGCCAGCATCAAGAGGCCCACTCCCGCCTGAAGCAATCCACTATAGAAACCGACTGCGACCAACGTGAGCTGGTTGCGGGTATCCGGGGCCCGGCGGGTGACGCCGGCTTCGACGTCAGGCGCCAGAATAGATGGCCGCAAGAAAAGCAGAACAGCCAGGCCGGTGGTCACGCCGAGCATCAGAACCCGCAGCAACTCGCCGGGCATGGAGGCCGCCAGCAAGGCACCCAGCAGCGCTCCTGCGAGCGTCGGCAGGATGACGGCGCGTGCGCCGGAGCGATCAAGGCGACCGGCTTGATCGAAGAAAGCCGTGCCCGCAAACGATTGCACGACGATCGCCACCCGATTGGTCGCGTTGGCGGCATGCGGAGAGAGACCGAACAAAAGAAGCACCGGCAGCGTGAGCAGCGAGCCGCCACCGGCAAGCGTGTTGATCACGCCGGCAAGCAGCCCGACCCCGATCAGCGCCGCGGCAGACCAGAATTCAATCCCCTCAATAGCCATTTCGTTCCTGTGTGACGCGTCTCAGCCAAGACCGGGCAGATCAAGCAGACTCGCGGCGGCGCCCCTCGTCTCGACGATCAGATCCCGCACCCGTGCCCGGCGTTCCGCATAGAGCCCGACCCATGCACTATCGGGCTCGATCCGTACGTCGATTTTCGCCGCGGTACAAATCTCCTCCACGTCCTCGCCGGTCGCGGCGAGCCTCGCCAATCGCGCCGCACCAAAAGCCGCTCCAATCCCGCCCTCGACGACGTAATCCAGCGGGCAATCGAGCGCGCTCGCGAGAATCCGCCCCCAGAAATGGCTGCGCGAACCGCCGCCAATCACAGCGATTTGCCGCAAGGGCGTGCCGGCCGCGCGCAAGGCTTCCTGGCCCTCGGCAAAGGCGAAGGCCACGCCTTCAAGTACCGCGCGCGCGAGGTCACCCCGCGAGGTCTCATGCGAGAGGCCGACAAAGCTGCCACGCAGCAGGGGGTCGTTCCACGGCGTTCGTTCGCCGGAAAGAAAGGGCAGAAAGAACAGCCTCGGATCGCGGTCAAGAGCCTCGGCCTCGCTGAGGAGCGTCGCCACTTGAGCCCCCGTGGCGTGGCCAAGCCACTCGAGACAACTCGCCGCCGAGAGAATCACGGCCATTTGGTGCCAGCGCCCCGCAAGTCCATGGCAATAGGCGTGCACGGCACGTTCCGGACACGGTCGATGCTGCTGCGCAGCCACGAAAAGGACGCCAGACGTTCCGAGCGAAAGCAGAGCCGCACCGTCGCCGATGACGCCGGCGCCGATGGCACCGGCTGCGTTATCGCCAGCCCCGGCTGCAACCACGATACCCGTCGGCAAACCAAGTTCCAGCGCGGCCTCGGGGCGAAGCCAACCTCGCGCTGTGTTCCCTTCGACCACCCGCGGCATCGCTGCCGGATCGAGACCACACACCGCAAGCAACTCCCTCGACCAGGCGCGCGCCCCGGTATCGAACCACGAGGTCCCCGAAGCGTCCGAGGGCTCGGTCACAGCTTCGCCCGTCAGCACCAACCCCAACCAATCCTTCGGAAGCAGCACCCGACGCACCGCACGCCCGATCTGCAGTTCATGCCGTTGCACCCAAAGCAGCTTGGGGGCGGTAAATCCCGGCATGACGAGATTGCCCGTGATGGCCACCGCATCCGGCCGCCGGGCGACGAGTTCCGCACATTCTGCCACGCTTCGTCCATCATTCCAAAGAATAGCAGGACGCAGCACGCGGTCGGCCGCATCGAGCAGGACCGCGCCGTGCATCTGGCCCGCGAGGCCCAGCGCCTGCACGCCAGCAAGCCCGCCGGGCCAGCTCGAGGCGAGTTGCCCGAGAGCTGCGACCACGGCCCGCCACCAGGCGGCGGGCTCCTGCTCCGACCAGAGAGGATGCGGACGCGAGACCTCCAGGGCGGCCGTCGCTTCGCCAACGACGCGTTGCTCTGCATCGACCAACACGGCCTTCACGCCCGAGGTGCCAAGATCGATTCCGACGAACATCCCTCGCTCCATGCGACACAGCTTCGGACCGGGCCCGTTAGCCAACGAGTCTCAACACGGCATCGACCGCCACTACCGTCGAACTCAGTCCCAGCAAGAGCAGAACCAGAACCCGAAAGCTCGCCGGGTCGAGGCGCGGCACCAGCCGATGCCCCAGCCAATTGCCGGCGAGCAGCATGGGCAGCGCCACGGCAGCCCTCTCCAAGGCTGGACGGTCGAGCACGCCCGCAACAGAAAAGGCAGTCAAGGAGAAAACTCCGTTGAGTAGAAAAAAGGTCGAAATCGCCGCCCGGAAGCGCGAAGTGGTGATTCCGGCTGCCTGCAGATGAAGCACGATCGGTGGTCCGTTGAGGCCGCAGGCGGTCGACAAAACTCCCGACACAAACCCCGCCAGCAGACTGCTGCGCCGTCGATGTTGCCAGCGGGCACCAAACGCGATCGCCAACGCCATCGAGACGGCGACCACGCCAACCAGCAGGCGCAGCGTGTCCGGGGGGAAGCCGAGCAGGATCTTCAGCCCAAACGGCATGCCGAGCACGCTGCCGGCGAGCAGCAATAGGACCAGCTTCCATGGCACGTCGCGCACCGACCCCGCCGCCACCATCGCGGCATTGCTCACGCCGAGAATCGCACAGGTTGCGATCGCCTCGATCGGGGACAGCACCAGCGAGAGGAGTGGCACCGCAAGCAACGCAAATCCGAAACCGGCGACGGTCTGGACCGTGCCGGCCACGAGCGTCACGCCGCTGACCATCGTCAAGAGGAGAAGGCCCGTCATCACAGCGCACGTTAGCAGGCGACGCCGCCTGGCGTCGGTCGATCAGCCACGCACGATCCCCATCAGGCGCGGCCTCTCCCCCCAAAATCGCTGCCCTCAACAGGATCCTCTCGCGTCCGCCGCCACCTTCCGCAGCGGCCCCGCGTTGCTCGGCTCCGACAGTCCGCTAACCGGGCAGTGTGACCCGTTGGGCAATCGGAGACGTTCAGGGCTGCTGGAAGACGCTTGAGGCGCTGCTCAAGCAGATCGGCTTCCCCGAGTCGGGCGACCATCTCTGGTTTACCGGCGATCTCGTCAACCGCGGCCCGGCCTCACTCGAAGTCCTGCGTTGGGCCCGAGCCTGGGAACACCGCATCACTGCCGTGTTGGGCAACCACGATCTGCATCTGATTGCGCTCCATCTCGGGATCTCGAAGAAGACCCGACGCGACACCTTGGACCAGGTGCTTGAAGCGCACGACGCCGATGATCTCATCGCCTGGTTACGCACGCTGCCGCTGGTGCACCGGGAGGGCAATCATATGCTCGTCCACGCCGGGCTATTGCCCGCCTGGACGGAGGATGAGACCCTTGAGCGGGGAGCCCGCATCTCGGAAGCCCTGCGCAATGGCCGCGCCAGTGATCTCATCCACGTGCTGCGCCATGAACCGGGGCATATAGACCCCGAGGTCGTCGCGCGGGCCCACGACGCCGCGATCTTGACGCGACTCCGCGTCTGCACGCCCGAGGGCTTGCCGGCGCTGAAGTTCAAGGATTCGCCGAGACAATCCCCGCCTGGCCATCAGGCGTGGTTCAACCATCCGCACCGCCGCCATCCGAGCACCCGTATTCTATTTGGACACTGGGCGAGATTATTGGGAGAGCCGGCCCTCTCCTGCGAGGGCGTCACCCCGCGTTCGAAACATACGGCCAAAGTGCGCGAGGACTGCCTCCGGCGGAACGTCATCCCGCTGGATTCAGGCTGCGTCTGGGGACATTCGCTGACGGCCTACCGCCTCGAGGACGGCTGTTTCGTCGAGCAGGAGTCGTGCGATCCAGCCCGGAAGCTCGGCTGAGCGATCAAAAGCAGTTCCTGCGCTGCGGCCCCCGACCGCAAATGCGTTCAGCCGCCGAGCAACTCCTCGACAATCCGCTTGACAGCCCCCGCATCGGCGAGGCCCTTATGCGTCCGCATCAGATCGCCAACCACTTTTCCAGCCTGTTTCGGGTCGGTCACGGCGAGGGCTGCAAGCCGCTCAACAACCAGAACACGCAGTTCGTCGTCGCCAAGGCGTGTCGGCAGGAAGCCCTCGCAGAAATCGACCTCGAAGCGTGCCACCTCGAGCGCCTGTGCGCCGCGTGCGCCGGCCTTCTCAAGTTCCGGCACCGCCTTCTGCATCTGTCGGCGATAGGCGTCGATTACCCGGACCAGGAGCGCATCGTCGACCGGCCCCGAGAACCCCTTCGCCGTGACCGCCTCCGCCAGACGCGATTTCAGCATCCGCACGACGTCAAGCCGACGCTGGTCGCGCGCCCGCATGGAGTCCTTCAGAATCCGGTCGAGATCGTCGGCAATCGCCATCAGAGCCTCATCAACCCAACCAAGACCCGGAGTTTGGACCCCATGCGTCCGCCATCATTGGCAGGGGAACGTGACCTCGGGAATCTTCTCGGGGGCCTCGGTGCGTGTCGTATTGGTGACACAGGTGCTTGCGATATTCCCAACCTCGGTGTCGTATTCGGTGTTGGTTTCGAGCCGGGTTCCGGGTTCGCCAAAATCACCGAAATCAGGGCAGCAGACTTCGAAATAGAGCCAAAACCGATTTTTCTTCACGCCTTCGACCACCTGCCCGCTGGGCAGAACGATCGTCGTACCACTGGTCACGCTATTGATCTGGTCAAGCGTGGTAAAGGTCGCCGTGACCTTGTTGCCTGGGCAGGAAGACTGTCCGACCGGACAGGTCTTGATGTTGGGGATTCTGAAACGCGCGGTGCAGCCGTTGACGGTATTGGTCGGCGGGTGGCAGACGGGGCCCGTCTTGGTTGCGACCAGCATCTCGGTCTGACCGGTATCGACATTATCGATCCGCATCGAGATGAAATCGATGAAGCGGTTCCAGTCGCCCTTCTCGAGCATGAACCGGCCCATGGTATCGTTGGAGCCGAGCACATCGCGACAAGGACCAGTCCAGCAAAGAATCGCCCGGGGAACGATCGGTGGCGGCGGTGACACCGGCGTCCGGCTCAAGGTATGCACCGGCTCGCAGGCGGCTGCTCTTGAAGGTTGAAAGGCGACCCCGGCCAGGGTGGCCAACAAGATGGCGGTCATGGATGCGGCTCTGGACTTCATGGGGACCTCCGGAGAGAAAACAGGATACGGCTCAAATGCCGCTCCATTCATATGAAAAGCATCGCACAAAGCCAAGCCCTTTTCAGATGCGAGGCGGCAAGCGGTCCCGGCGAGGGTCCGACCGGGCTGTCGCTGGCCCGGGGAATTCTCCCGGGTGTGGGCTCGCTGTCGGCGACCCGGGGCCTTGTTGCGGGGCTGGTCTGGCTTGCCCTGGCTGGGGGGATCGCGGTCCCGGTCCTCGCCGACGGGGTCGCCACGGGCACAATCCCGGGCCACGCTGGGCATGCGGGCGGGGGCGGGAGCACCTGCGGCGGGCATGAGCCGACTGCGCTCGCCATGCGGATTCCCGCTGATCTCCTTGAGCGTCCGGCCCTGCTCGCTCCGGGAAGCGGCGCCGAGGGCATCGCCCAAACGATTGCCGGCGACGACGGTACGGCCTCGGATTTCCAGCGACAGGGCCTCGCCCACCTGCACGCCTACCGCTGGATCGAGGCCGCCCGCTCCTTTCATGAAGCCGCGCGACGGGCCCCCGAAAGTCCGCTGCCCTGGGTCGGGCTGGCACGCGTCCACGACGCCTTGCGCGATGGCCCCGCTGCCCGCGCACACCTCGCTTCGGCCCGCCGACGGCTCAGCGGGCCGAAGCCAGAACGATCTGTCGAAGGGAAGACCGCTGGCAAGATCGCGGACAGCGGCCGGCAGCCGACGGGGGATGCCGCCCATCTGGCGGCCATCGAGGCTAGGCTTGACGCCACCACGGCGAACCCCAAAGACGTCGCGGCACAGCACCAGCGCTTGCGCGACTCGCTTGCCGAATTGGCGGCGGCGAATCCCGCCGACGTAGAACTATTGGTTCTACAAGGGCAAGCCGAAGAGCCCGGGCCCTGGGGCAAGGGCCAGGCCGGCGGCGAGGCCGCACTCGTCTTCTATCGGCGAGCCCTCGCGCTGGCTCCCGACCATCCGGGCGTGCACCATTATCTCGCGCACACCCTCGAGAATCTCGGCCGCCATGCGGAAGCCCTGCGCCACGCCGCGCGCTTCGCCGCGCTGGCGCCTCGTGCGCCACACGCCCGCCATATGCACGCCCACCTGCTGCCGCGTTCGGGCGATTGGGCTGCCGCGATCGCCGAGCTGGAAGCCGCCGATGCACTCGAACGCGAGTGGTACAGCCGCGAATCCATCGCGCCCGCCGACGACTGGCATCGTGTTCATAACCTCACGCTGCTCGGCCTCGCCCACCTGCGGGCCGGCCAGATGGATCAGGCAGAATCCCGATTGCGCGAGGCCTTCGAGACCCCGATTCCCGACCCGTTGGCACGGGCCTGGCACGGCACCTGGGTTGAATTTTTGATGGTTACGGGCAAGCCAAAAGCAGCGCGCGCAGCGGCAGAAGAGTTCGCCGGACGCGACGATCCGCTCTCGGCCGTGGTCGGCTCTGCACTCTCTGCCGAGGCCTTGCTCGAGCTGCAGGGCGTCGAGGCAGCCGAGTTACAACTAAAAATAGCTGAAACGGCTCTTGCCCGTCTGCATACACTATCCGCCGAAGAGCCGATGCGCGATGCGATCCGGGCGGTGGCCGACGACCATCTGATTTTCGCCGAAACCCGGATCGCGCTTCGCGCCGGGCGCCCGGATGCGAGAGCCCGGGCGCTCGAAATCGCCACCGCGCTGGCTGCTAATCCAACATTTGACGGCTGGGGAGCAAGCTGGCTCCGGCTGAAGCGGCTCGAAAGCGATGCCGGGCTGGCCGGCCAGCCCGAACTCGCCGCCCAGCTGAGGGCGATGCTCGGCGCAGCCGCGACCGTGCAGCCCGGCTCCAAGTCCGTTAGCCGCAGCGCAGCTCACCATGCGCCGTGATTCCCGACCGCTCAGCCTGAAGAGGTGGATGGACCGCTTCAGCGTCGCCTGGTGCCGCCGCTTCCTGCTCCCTCAATTTGACGCGATCGGGGTGGCACCGGACTTCCGAAATCCCCGCCATATCGAGATCGTCGGTGGCCATATCCGGGTCGGCGATTATTTTCATTGCATGGCAACCAGCGATGGCCGGGTACGCCTCGTCACCTGGCCCGAGACCGAAGGTCGGATCGATATCGGCAACTACGTCGCGATCTCGCCGGGAGTGCGCATCAAAAGCGCCACCTCGGTCACCATCGGCGACGGCTGCATCATCGCCGAGAACGCCTATATCACCGACGCCGATTGGCACGGCATTTACGGCCGAATCTATCCCCCCGGCGACAGCTCCCCGGTGGTGCTCGAAGACGATGTGTGGATCAGCGACCGGGCGACGATTCTGAAAGGCGTGCGGATCGGGCGACGCTCCATCGTCGCGGCCGGGGCGGTAGTGACCAAAGATGTCGAACCCTTCACTGTCGTCGCGGGAATGCCAGCCCGGGTGGTGCGAAAGCTCGACCCCGACGGCCCCTGGGTCACGCGGCGCGATATGTTCACCGGCGGCGGCGACCACCACGCGCTGGAGGAACAGCTCGCCCGGAAGTATCTCGGCTCGAACACCTGGCGTGGCTTCCTGCGCAGTCTGTTGCGGCCCGGTTCACGGGATTGACCTGCTCTCAACCTCATCCCTCGAGTGAACCGCTTGCCCGCTCATCGTCATCGCAAATGTAGGAGAACTTTCAGTGGATCAACGCGCACTCGATGCCGCCCGGCATTGCAAAGGTTTTCTCGACGAGGAGGAAGGCGCCCGGCTTTACGACTTGGCTCGTACGCGCGCGCACCTCGGCCCGGTGCTCGAAATCGGCAGCTATTGCGGCAAATCCTCGTGCTGGCTGGGTGCAGGAGCCTGTGCTGGCGGCGGCGTCTTGCTCTGCCTCGACCACCATC
This sequence comes from Deltaproteobacteria bacterium, assembly GCA_009885395.1. Taxonomy (GTDB): domain Bacteria; phylum Desulfobacterota; class Binatia; order UBA12015; family UBA12015; genus SXLG01. Next base: position 23,031 of record VFKT01000205.1, read on the forward strand.
GCGGTTCAGAGGAGCACCAACTCGGCGAAGGCTACCACGATCCCGATCTTTTCGACGACGCCGCCGGCCGTGTCGATTCGCTGCCCTTCCTGCGTCGCACGCTGCACGATGCCGGGCTCGAGGAGAGCGCAGTGCTGCTGGTGGCCCCGAGTGCCCGGGTCGCGGCTTTCTGGACGACGCCGCTTGGGCTCGTTTTTATCGATGGCGGGCATAGCCTTGCGGCCGCGCAGACCGACTACCAAGGCTTTGCCCGACACGTCGCACCGGGCGGGATCCTCGCGATCCACGACCTTTTTCCCAACCCCGAGGAGGGCGGGCAGGCACCGATCACGATCTATCGCGAGGCGCTGGCCTCGGGGCTCTTTGATGAGTTGTCGACCGTCAAGACGCTGGGGGTGCTGCGGCGACGGCGGTGATGCCGTCGCGCGCCCGAAGGCGGTCCTGATTCGCTCGTTTGCGGACGCACCAAGCCGATCGGATTGCAGACGCCGGACCTGAAGGTGGAGACACTGGCCGTGATCAGCCCGTCGGTCGCCTCGCCGCCGCCCTCATACGGAACCCGGCTCGGTGGGACAGTAGATGATCCAGGTCAGATAGCTGTCGTTTCCGCTCATGCCTCCGTCGTGGGCGAAAACCAACCGGCCTTGTCCCTTGTAGGTGGCCTGGGTGCGCACCCGGTCACTGCCAAAGTAGAAGGGGATGAAGGCTTTGCCACTGATGTAGGCACTCTCGTCACCCGGCTTGCCGATCAGAGCATCAACCTGCTTCCGCGACATTCCAATCTTGAGTTTGGAAAACTTCGCTCCGGGAAAGGGCTTGCCAGTAACCTCCCCCTCCCAATCGTTGATGCCCTGCACCGTCTTCCCCTGGCCGGTCCCGATCAATTCGGAGTTGGTCACGACGCCCTGCGCGGTCATGCCCGGACCGGCCCCCGTCGATGCGGCCCCGCTCGCGGCAGTATTTGACGTGGCGGAGCCACCGCGCGTCGCGCTGCAGCCGGCGAGCACCGCCACCAGCAGCGTTCCACCGAACATCCATCTCGTTTTCTGGTCCATGACATCCCCCTTGATCACGCTGAGGCTCCCGGAACTCGCGAATCTCCCGTCCGGACCAGCGATCCTGCCTACGCCTCGCCGTTGATTCAAGGACCTCTCGCCAATTTGCGGAGAGTGCCGGCCGGGATGATCGCCGAGGCTCCCGGGCTCGGGCCGCTCACAGGGGCAGAGAACGCAGCCGCATCGCCCCTTCCAACCCGCTAAACAGACCCCGGCGGGCTGATCGACGCGGGTCTTCCGGAAACGGCCTGCCGCATCTGCCTGACGAACCCGCGGAACGGAGCCGGGGAGTGGCGGGGCCCGGTCAAGCCGGGCGCGTCGGCATCCGGGCGACCAGTGCGTCGAAAAAAGTATCCTCGTCGTAGAGAGCCTGGACCGCCTCAAGCCGGGCGAACTCCTCCCGCAGCGGTGGCAGCGGCCAGATCGATTCGCCCGACAAAAGAAGTTTCGCGAAATCGTATTCGCCGACGAGCAACTCGACGAGTTCGGCCAGCGTCCGGCCAAGGCGCCGCAACCCAGACGGCCAGATTTCGCAGACCAGGTAGTCGATTTCGGGCAGGCTGGCGCGTGCTCCAAGCAAGACATCGACCTCCGCCCCCTGGGTATCGAGCTTCGCCACGACGGGTCTTGCGAATCCGCGCAAATCAAGCACTTTATCAAGCTGTCGGGCCGTGACTAGGACCTGCCGGCGTGACCCGATGGCGCCGCCTTCCCGATGTTCGCCTGCTGCTGCAACAGCGCCCCCGCTGGTCCCCGATCCGGCCCGTGACAGCCGTTGGTCACCATGGTTCTTTGGATCGCGGGCCAGAGGCAGCCGACCTTCTTCCGACCAGAGGGCAAGAGCGTGCACCTCGACCCGCTCGCCAAGCCCATGCAACGCGATATTCCGCCGCAACAATTCGGCATTGCGCGGATCGGGCTCAAAGGCGATTGTGCGCACCGGACGGGCTCGCGTCACCGGAACCGAAACCAGGCCGATATTCGCGCCGACGTCAAGCAATGTCCCTCCTTGACGCAGCAGGTCATCGACCAGCAAAGCGTGCAGATCGGGCGACCAGGTCCCGGTACGTCGATACGTGCCATGGACAACGACGTCACTCGCCGCACCGACGAAGCTGCCAAATTCGCCCTCGGCCCGAATGATCTTTTCGCCTTCAATCTGCGCACAGGGGTCCACCGCGGAAAGGGAAGCGCGCCGGGTGAAGGATTGCCACAACTGCGTTCGACACGGCCCACTCGGCAGGCTGGCTCGAAACGCGCACCGGAATCACCCCGCGACGAGACGATCACCGCCACCGTCGGGGCGCCGTTTCTGATCGACCACAAAACCCCGAAATCTGGCGCGGTCGCTCATGGAGGAGAGCGCACGGCCTCCGTCATTGGGCGGCTCGATAAGCCTCGGCTCGACGCTTCGCGTTATTCCTGTGCCCTGCGGGTGGGCCCGCCGTGAGCACCAGTGCAGCCTGCCCCGTGTAGCGCCGGATCGCCGCGGCAACCCCGAGACCGATCATCACGGGGCCAAAGATTAGGGCTTCCCTCCGGACCTCGACTGCTTTAACTATAGAGCTTCACTTCAAGGGGGCCTCATCATGTTTTTTTCACGTTTTGCCGTCACTCTCATCCTGACCCAGGTTCTTCTCGGGTCCGGCGCACCGCCGGTCGACGCCGTGACCTCAGGGGAGGCATTCCCGGTGGTCAAGTTCTATGGCCAGGCAGGGCGGGTGGGCGCGGCCTTGCCCGCCAGCGACTTTCGCTATCAAGCCGCCTACGAAGCGAGCGATCTGCCCACCCTGGCTCTCGACAGCCCCGCCGCGAGGGTCACGATCGAAGCCCTGCTGAGAGATGAGGTAGGGACCGAGCTGGTGCGATTGGGCGGCTCAAATCCAGCTCTTGTGGCCTTGCTGCCGCGATCAGGCGGCAAATCCTGGCGTCAGACGTTTCAGCGCAACAGTCAGGATCCCAACAGCCTGCGCGTCGATGTCGAGCAGCGCGCCGGTCAACTGCGGATCAGCATGCGTCTGGCACGTGCTGGTATCGGCGTACCGCCGGGTTGCCTTTTGGGTGGCGAGCGTGTCTTCCTGACCACCGCCTTGACTGTGGACGACGGCAGCCCGGGCGGCCATGTCGAGGTGACGGCGACCCAGCCCTGGGTCTGCAAGGCCCTCAATGACGGCACCTGGGAGCTGCGCGGCCAGAACGCCCAGGACCACGCCGGCCATCACGGACACGAGAACGGCGACGAGAACAAGCGACCGCAGGTCAAGTTTGCACTAGAGAACCGCACCCGGGAAAACGGCGTCCCGAACCTGATCGAGATCGACGCCAGCCGCTGCGAGGATCGCGACGGCACCATCGTCAGCTATGCCTTCCGTGTACTCGAATTCGAAACCGAACGGCTGGTCTTCGAGGCCGGACCGCAGGCGTCCTCCGCCACAGAGGTTTGGCTTGCTCCGGGCGAGTACCTGGTCTGGGTCACGGCGGTCGATAACGATGGCTCGTCCCACTCCGAAAACCGGCGCGCCTCGGTCCGCGACTGAGGCGAGCCGCAGGGGAAAGGAGCCCCGATGCCGATTTCGCGGGTGGGAAGACTTGTGTTTCTTGTTATTGTCTTCAGGAAACCATCGCGATAGGATCTGGCTGTGCCGAATCGGTCTCTTCTTCTGGGTCTCGCAGCCTTAGGATTCGAGCTGGCGCTGCCCATGCCGGACACCGCCTTGGCTCGAGCCTCAGAGCGCAGTCCCACGGCGATCTCTGCCCCTGGTGCCATCGGACTTGAGGCGAAAATCGATGCCTCCGAGGCGGCGCCACGAGTCGAGATTCAGCGTCAGGTATATGAAACACGCAACGCCCTGCACACAGCGATCGAGGGTACCTGCCACGAAATCAAGCTTTTCCGCCAGGAAATGGACGCGCAATTCGATCGGATCGACGGCCAGTTCAACCGGATCGAAAACCAGTTCGATCGTCAGTCCAACCTGATCGTCGGCGTCATCGCCTCCTTCTCGGCGATGTTCCTCGGTACGATCGGCTTTGCGACCTGGGACTAGGGCACGCCCGCGATCGGCTGAAAGCGGATATCGCAAACGCCGCCGACTCGTGCTCTCTCAGGATGCGGCACATCAAGGCACGACTCTCCGCTTGACTGCACTTTACAGATCAGTTCAATTGGCTGTCCCGAACCAAGCCAACTCGGCACGCGGCGATGGCGGCCTATGGCTTCAAAACGACAACCCGCTGGAGTGCCGTAGGGTCGACAGCCCCGGCTTGGCCGTAGCGTGATCTTCCGTGCGTCCAGCAGAAACCCCGGGTAGTCGTCCACCGACCGAAGCAAATCACGCTCGGGCATCTCTTTGATCTGGGCCGATCGGAATTCGTAGCCGCCTTGTTTTTTGGTGCCGACCTCGACCCTGGAATTGGCAATCAACGCAAAATCCTGGCCGCGACGGGCCACCGCACCCGTCACGTACTCAAGGCGTGGATGCCCCGGAAAACACTTCCCCATGGCGGGCGGATGGTAGTAGTGCCGCAGGGTTTTGATCCGTCCCGCCGCAGCGTCCGGGAATACAGCGCCCAACGCGGCGTCGCTGCCGAAGAGGATCGTCTCGACATCGGGTCGGCTTTGTTCGTACATCGCCTGGAGGCGCCCATACCCGGGATCACTGGCGAGATCTGCACGCAGGAAACATGACGTCAGCCCCGAAATCTGGGTCAGCACCTCATCCCATATATTGTATTGTGACACCTCAGAAGAGACGCCCATGATGTCGCCCTCATGGCGGCAGCCTTGTCTCCGGGAACAGGCTTCGCGGGCGCGGTTGCGCAGCGAAAGGACAATCGCATTGCGCTCGCAGGCGCCGTACGCACTGCAACCGCGGTCGAGATGCGCCTCGTACAACGCCGTGCGCATCGCGTAGTCGAGGTGGCGGGCTCGCGCGATGGCGGCGCCTGACCAGCGCTTTTGGCCCGCCTTCGCAAAGCTGGTCCAGGCCCGGTCGAGGGCCGCACGCCGTCCAATGAGCTTGGTTTGCACCGAACGACATTGTGGCGATTCGTGGAAGGCGCGCACGATTGCGTCCAGTCCGCTCGTCGAAGGGGCCGGGCCTACCGAATCTGCGCTCACGGGCGGATCGAAGAAGGGCGCCTTGTTCATCGCGTAGAGATCGCGGACGCCGATGACGTAGCGCAGGTCGCTGGCGCAATGATGGTTCGGCACATCGAGGTGCTTGCGCGCTGCGACCGCATTCTTGAATTTCTTGATCGACGCGTGGTTTGCGATGCGCGGGTCCAAAACCACCTGAAAGCCCACCCAGGGCGTGCCCTCTGCGTCCGTAAGAGGCTTCCCCCCCCGCACGACGAGGCACGGCACCAGCGAAGTCCCCTGCACCAGCACTCCAGCTTTCCCGGCGGCAGCACCACGCCGCGCCACGTCGGCCCATTCGTAATAGGGAACTTCGAGCGGACCACCAAAGCGATACACCGTCAGTACATGTGTTGCTGGGATGGCCCCTGCCTCTGCGGCGAAGCCGAGTACCAACAGAGTCGCAAGTTGCCAAGAGTATGAACGGATCAAAGCAGCACCCTCAGCGCACGCGAAGTTGCGCGCGGACAATTTTTCCCGACGACGTTCTCGGTAGCGCATCGACCAGTGTGATGCGCCGTGGGCGCCGCGCAGAGGATAAATGTTCGCGCGCAAAAGCCGAGAATCCCGCCACATCCACTTGCTCTCCCATGCGCGGTACGATCCAGACACCGATCACCTCGCCCCATTCTGGATCGGCCACCGACGCCGCAGCCACTTCGGCAACACCGGGGAACGCCGCCAGAACCTCCTCGATTTCCTCGGGGGCCACGTTCTCGCCACCCGTGACGATCACTTCATCGAGGCGACCAAGCACCTGCAGCGAGCCGTCGACCGAAAGCACGCCAAGGTCGCCGGTCCGAAGCCAGCCGGCAGCATCACAAAGTGGCTCCAGCGATCCGCTGCCCACGAAGCGCCACCGCGCCACGCTCGGCCCACGCACGAGAATCCGGCCTCGCCCTGCAGCACGCACCTCGCCGGATTCTGTGGCAACAGCGAGTTCGGTTCCCGCCAACGGCCTCCCGACCCCACCCGCAAGACCTGACGCCTCGTCGGGCGTGGAAGTTGCGACCTGAGATGCCGTTTCAGTCAATCCATATGTTGTAAAAACCGGCAACCCCACGGCACTGGCACGCGCGAGAAGGCCACGCCCCGCGCGGGCCCCGCCGAGCAGGACGCAGCGGAGTTTTGGCGCGGACTCGCGAGTGAAACCGGCCTCGAGGAGTCGATGAAGCATCGTTGGAACCACCGAGATCAATGAAATGTCTTGCGTCGCGCACCACACAAGCACAGTGTCTACCTCAAAGCGCGGCTCAAGAACCACCGTCGTCCCGGTGATCAACGAGCGCAACACGGCCATGGTGCCTCCCGCATGGTTCAGCGGCATGGCGACGAGCCAGCGATCGGAATCCGACACGCCGAGCCGCAGCCCGCTGGCATCGACACTGGCGACCAGATTGGCTCGGCTGAGCAGCACGCCACTCGGCTGACCACTTGTCCCCGACGTGAAGAGGACCAGTGCGGGAGCCTCCGCGGCGTCCCTGCTGCAAACGGATCGCGCCTCGACGGGATCGTCTCCGCTGCCAAGGCGTGACGTGCGAACTGAACCGCCGTCGCTGCCGGCGGCCAACGCGCCACGCGAACCGCCGTCACCATGATCGGCTGGTCCGTCACCAGCGGAGTTGATCCCGGCCCCGGCGGTTGCTGGCCGAACCACGTGCAAGCGGGCCTCTTCAAGAGTCAGCACCGTAATTTCGGGCGGCATGCGTGCCAGCAATTCCTTGCTCTGCGCCCCGGGTTCAACCAGCAGGCAACGCACGCCCGCCAGCCCGAGCCGATGGGCGATCTCTTGCGGCGTCCCGCGTGGGTCAAGCGGCGCCGGAATACCCCCACAGGATTCGAGGGCCAAGCGGACCTCGATGGCCGCAATGCCCGTCGAAAACAGGAGACCGATGGGCCGCGCAAAAGAACTCCGCCAGCCTTCATCGGGCCCCGGGAGAGCACAGGCTCTCTGATCAAGTTCCTGAGCAGGCAGTTGCTCAGCAAGAGTGCGAGCCAGGATCTCCACCCGTGCCCGCAACTCTGCATAGGAAAGAATTCTGTCGCGAGTCTCAAGCGCCGGATGCCTGGGACGAGCGACGGCATGTTCGACCAACCAGCGCGGCAAGGCGATCGGCAGGCGTTCAGCCACGGACTTGCACCCGTCGAAGCACTGCCTCGTCAAGTTCGACCCCGAGACCGACCCCGGGTGGCGGCGCCATCCACGCCCGTGGCGGCAACGCGGGCTGCACCGGATCGAGCTCAAGCCAATCCGCCATCGATAAACCCGACGGCGCGGGCTCGGAAATCATGGCGACGCCGGCGTGCAACAATGCCGCGACACCGAGCGACGACTCAAAACCGGTCGAGAGCGCAAACCGGAGGCCATGCGCTGCCGACATCTCGCCGCACATCAGAAGAGAGCGCAAACCACCCACCTGGACGGCCTTCAAGACCAGAGCGCTCGGAGAGCCGCTCATTTTGGCGAGCCGACCCAGACGATCGACATCGGCCACGCCTTGCACGCTTTCGTCCAGAGCAATTTTCAAACCATTGGCGAGGCGCGGCGGTAGCTCTTCTTTAGAATCTGGCGCGAGGGGTTGTTCAAGCCAGTCGACCGCACCCGGTTCAACCTCCTCGGCGAACCAGCGAACATCATTGGCCGACCACGTCCCGTTGGGATCGATCCTTAGGCACAAGCCGGGTGCTGCCCGGCGTACGACGCGAATCGCCAGAAGAGCGTCGAGTGGAGTAAATACCTTAATCTTGACGATCGAGAACCCCTCGCCCGCGGCCTGCACGGCCGCGACCGCCAGCGAACTCTCAGCGCCGCGTGCTCGCGCGTCGGGCCGACCTACTGCCACCACCCTCCCGGCATGAAGCGCGGCAGCGCCGCGTTGCGTGTTCACCGTCGACACCATAGCCGCCTCGATCGCCAGCAGCCGAGTCGCCGCCAATCCCGACCGCCCTCCTTTGCCCAGCACAGAAAATGCCGGCACACCCTGCTCTCGCGCGAGCAGATCGATCAGGGCACTCTCAAGCGCAAGAGTCGCAGCTGAAGATCCCGGCGCGCTCTCAAGCGCCGTACCCGCTGCCGGCCACCGCGGCATCTCTGCCAGCAAGCGCCCAGCATCGCCTCCGATCAGCGTGCTACTCGCGCCGCTGAGAAGGTCGATCGCCTGCCCGACCGCCGATTCGCCTGCGTGCGGGTGCGGTGCGATCTCCCCCAAACCACGGACCCCCGACCCGGTCTCCAACACCAATACGCCCCCAGAGCGCCCCACGTTCTGAACACGGCTGGTGACGAAAGCCTGCCGCAGCGGGAGACGCCAACGAACGATGCGAACGCGACGGATCGTCATGGCCTGATCACCACAAAATGTTTATGACGAGACCGAGCGCGAAGATCAGTCCATAGATCAACTGAAGACGTGCCGTCTCCCCAAGTGCTGGCGCAAGCGCCGCACCCGAGCCCCGGCGCACACGTTGCGCGGGGCTCCACGCAAGCGGCACCGCACACAAGCTGAGCAATGTCGCCGGCGGCAGCAAACCAAACCCGACCCCAAACAGCGGCACTGCGAACGCCAAAACGACCAGCGCGAACCAGAGCCTACGCCCGGCGCCTTTGCCCAATCGAACCACCAGCGTCCGCTTACCCACCAGGGCATCACCTTCTACGTCACGCAGATTGTTCACGACGAGGATGGCGGTAGCGAGCGCGCCGGCCCCAATGCCACCCAATACCCCGGCGGCATCCAGGCGCCCGACCTGAACCCACTCGGCGCCGAGTGTGGCCACCAGCCCAAAGAAGACAAAAACAAAACAATCACCAAGCCCGACCCAGGCAAGGGGCTTCGGTCCCGCCGTGTAGGCAATGCCGGCAAGAATCGAGGCGACACCAACCAGCAGGATCGGCCAACCCCCGGCATAGACCAGCGGCAGGCCAGCCAGGGTGGCAGCGCTGAAGGCCAGGACAGCCGCATTTCGCATCGTTCCTGGCAGGACCGCACCGCTACCGACGGCCCGGGGTGGCCCCAGCCGCGATGCTTCATCGGCCCCGCGCAAACCATCGCCGAGATCATTGACAAAATTCGTACCGACCTGGATCAGGATCGCCGAGAGCAGGGCAAACCCGGCGAGGCCGGGCCTTACCGCACCGATCCCGCTAGCCGCTGCAGTCCCGATTACGACGGGCGTCACGGCGGCGCTCAAGGTGCGCGGCCGTGACGCCTCGACCCAGATCGAGATCTGATTTTTCACGCCCACCTCCGGCTTCATAGACGCGCCTGGTCCGGGCTGGATACACCCGCCTGCGGCAGCCGCCGACCCACCAGTGACTGCCGAAACAATGTTTTCACGGCAGGCGCGGGAAACGCCCAAAATCCGGCGCCCGTTTCTCGATGTAGGCGTTTCGTCCCTCCTGCCCTTCCTCGGTCATATAGAAAAGCAGCGTCGCGTTGCCCGCCATTTCCTGCAGACCCGCCAGCCCGTCTGTATCCGCATTGAAAGCTGATTTGAGACAACGCAAGGCGATCGGACTCAACTGCAACATCTCGCGAGACCACTGAACCGTCTCGGCCTCCAGCTCGGCCAGCGCCACCACTTTGTTGATAAGACCCATGTCAAGGGCTTCTCCCGCGTCGTACTGCCGACACAGAAACCAGATCTCCCGGGCCTTCTTGTGGCCGATGATGCGCGCCAGATGGCTTGCGCCAAAGCCACCGTCGAAACTGCCGACCCGCGGGCCGGTCTGGCCGAAAATTGCATTGTCAGCGGCAATAGTCAGGTCACAAACCACATGCAGGACATGCCCACCGCCGATCGCGTAGCCCGCGACCATTGCAACTACTGGTTTTGGAAGGCTGCGGATCTGACGCTGCAGATCAAGGACATTCAACCGCGCGACCCCACCCTCGTCGACATAACCAGCGTCGCCCCGCACGCGCTGATCGCCGCCGGAGCAAAAAGCCTTGTCGCCCGCACCTGTCAGAATCGCGACGCCTATCTCGGAAGCCTCACGAACGATCGAGAAGGCGTCGGTCATCTCTTTCACAGTTTGCGGTCGAAAAGCGTTGCGGACCTCGGGTCGGTTGATCGTTATCTTGGCAATACCATCGCCGGTCTCGAAGAGAATATCTTCGTATTCCTTGCGTGTCTGCCACGCGACCGGACGCCGCAGTGCTTTAATTTCCGCTTGTGTCTTCATGAAACCCTCTCCTGCGTGTGTGCAACGGCCGTGTCCATCTCTCTCCGCCGTACCTGACAGAGGAAGGCGGATAGCCGCTTAATAAATGCATCGGGATCTTCCAGGTGCATCGAGTGACCGATGCCAGCCACGGTCTGGTGGCTGGCATCGGGGAGCGTCATTGCGAGACGCTCGCCGAGGACGACATACTTCTGATCGAGCGCACCGCTGAGAACCAACGTGGGAACCCGTAGCCCATGCAATTTCCCCCAAAGTGCCGGCTCTCGGCCCACGCTGAAGCAGCGCAAGCTGGCGGCAAGCCCTGCGGCGCGGCCTATGCGACGCTGCGCGAGGTCTGCCATCCGGCGTTCCGGTTCGATCGCGGCAAGGGTTGAAAATAACGGCTGGGCCAACCATTCCCCGAGAAAGGCATCGACTCCGATATTTTCGAGGCGTGCTGCCAGGGCATCGTCGGCACGCTGCCGAATGACCCGTTCGCCAGCATTCTCGAGCCCGGCCGTGGTACTCTCGAGCACCAGCGAGCGGACGCGCTGGGGATGGCGCAAGGCGAAGGCCAGCGCGAGGCGCCCGCCCATGGAATAGCCGAGCAGATTCGGTCGCTGAACGCCCTCGCGATCGAGCAGTGTCGCCAAATCGTCAGCCATGCTTTCAAAGCTGCTTGAGGATGCGGGATCAGGCGAGCGGCCATGCCCCGGCAGATCTGGCGCAAGCACCCGCAGCCGCAGATCAGGCTCTACGGCTGCGCCCCCGAGGACGGTCGCTATTTCACTCCATGACTCGCCGCTACCGGTAAAGCCATGCAGCACAAGCAAAGTGCTGCGATCGTCGGCAGTCGTCGGCCCGAAGGCTCGGCAATGCATCGCCATTACGCGACGCGCCCTGCTCTCGACAGAAGCGGGCGACAACCCTTGCCGCGCCAGCCTGGGCGGGCGGACCTCATGCGCCACCATGTTGATCGGTGTCGCGCAGGACAAAGCAGCGCACCTCGAGCACTGCCGCCCGCCCCTCCTCAAGGAGCGTTGTAAATGCGGCCCTCATCTCGTCTGGATTACCAGCCTGCGCGTGCGCCACACCATACGCCCGACACACATCGCCAATCGGGATTCGTGGAGGTGTCTGAAAAAAGCGCTGCCAATCGGCCGGCGCGACCTGCTGCGCCATCTCAAGACTGTCAAAAATTCGGCCGCCGCCGTTTTCAAGCACAATGATCAACGCCGGAACCTTGATCTGGGAAGCCAGCAGCAATGCTCCGGCATCATGAAAAAAGGCGACGTCGCCGATCAATCCGATGACCGGTCCGGGGCCGCCTGCGGCCTCGCCGAGAATCCCCGCAATCGCGCCGTCGATGCCATTGGCGCCGCGCTGTGAAAGCACCCGCTCCGGGACGCGCCCACGCGGCCAGCTCCGGTTCGCCACCCGAACCGCCAGGCTGTTGCCTAGGTGCAAAATCGCCTTGTCGGGCCAGGCCCCGGCCAGCACCCGCACCACCGCGTCTTCATCAAATACCGCAGCGATGGCTCTCTCCTGGTGCTTCTGGCGAGTCGCGCGGCCGAGGCGGATCCAGGCTTCCCGCCAGCGCAAGCGGGTCTGCCGGGCCGCTGTGGCTATCGGGGCGACGCCCACGTCTGCCTCATGACGGATGCGCGCCGCGAGTGCGAGACAAAGATCCGCAAGGTCGCCGGCAAGAATGAGTTCCGTCAATCCATCCGGATCGACACAGCGGCCGTCGGCACTCAAGCGAATATGCAGAGCGTCGTCAAGCGTGGCAAGCCAGCTCCAGGTGGGCCTGCCTAGTGGGGCCTCACCGATATGCAGCACAACATCGGGTCGTCCGGGTAGGTCGGCCGTCGGTTGGTCCAGGAGAAGGTCGTACGCCTCGACGATTCGTTGATTGACCTGATCGCCACCAAGATTCGACACCAGATCCGCGAGACACGGTGCCTCGAGAGCCTGGCAGAGCGCGGCCAGCGCCGCTCGCACCCGTCCGGCCTCGCCCGGGTCGGCGATGTCGAAGGCTCCCGCGACGACCATCGGCGCTCGCGCCTGCGCGAGCCGCTCCGCGATTTCATCCAAACCGCCAGGCTCGGGCAGCGCCGGGGCGCGAAGATGTATTGTCCACGCGGCGGCCGAATCACGTCTTCCCTTTGACGACAACTCCGCAGCAGCACCACTTCCTCTACCAACGAGCGGTTCCCGGAAAGGAAGATTGATGTGCACCGGCCCATGCCCACCTGGTCCGGCAAGAGCCTCATGCAGTGCACGGGCGATGGTCGAGCGCAGCCAACGTTCGGCGCCCTTATGATCTGGCTCGAAAACCCCGGTATCGACAAACCAGCGCACGAAGCGACCATAGAACCGCTGCTGGTCGATGGTCTGGGCTGCGGCGCGATGCTGCAGTTCGGGCGGGCGATCCGCCGACAGCACGACCAGCGGCAAACTGGCGCCGTCGGCTTCGACCACCGCTGGCATGAGATGCGCCAATGCCGAGCCAGAGGTGCAAACCACGGCAACCGGCCGATGGGTGCGGCGGGCCAGGCCGAGAGCGAAAAAACCAGAAGTCCGTTCGTCCAGAATAGCAAAGGCCTGGGCCCGGGTGCCAGCGCAAGCATGAGCGATGGCCAGCGCAAGTGGCGCCGAGCGCGCCCCCGGCGAGATACAGAATTCGCGCACGCCGGCGCGCAATAATTCGTCGACAACGACCCTCGCCGCGTATTCAGCTGGTGCGAGCGGTCGCGTCAAGCGCTTGACAAGCGCCGTGGCAGAAGGACAAGCCACCCCGGGCGCACCAGCATCGGCTATCACGCCGGCCCCGTCAGACACTCGACGCACCCGCTGCAAGCTCCGACAGCAGAAGAGCGTCGAGCATCGGTGCCAGCTTGGCGCGGGTCTCGTCCCATTCCCGTTCCGGATCGGATCCCTCGACGATCCCCGCCCCCGCCCAGAGCCAGGCCTCGCATCCGCGCAGCAGCCCGCAACGCAGCGGCACCGCGACCTGCGCCTGATCGCCAAAAAGTGCAGCGACGCCCCCGGCGTACCAACCTCGCGCGGCGATATCGACCGTCGCCAGGAGATCGAGAGCGGCCTGGCGCGGAACGCCGCCGGTCGCAGGGGTCGGGTGCAGCCTTTCGGCCACCTCAAAAGCATCCACTCCGGCACGCAGATCCGCGCGCAGCGAGGTCACCAAATGGGTCAGCGCACCGAAGTGACGAGCCACCGGTGTTGGCTCGCGTTCGAGCCGAACCACGAGCGGGGAGATGGCCGCAGAAATACCTGCGACGACGAGTTCATGTTCCCAGCGGTCCTTGATTGAACTCTGCAAGGCCTCGGCATTGGAGGCCCCAAAGGCCGTGCCTGCGATCGCCTCGAAGCGGGCCTCACGTCCGCGCAGATCGAGCAAATGTTCGGGTGTACTTCCCAGAAATGTACCGTTACCGAAGGCAACCGCAAAGGTCGTGCAGCCCGATTGCCGGGCGCGCAATCGACGCAGCACCGCGACGGGATCAGGCGGCTCGGTGAGCGCAACCCGCTGGCGCCGCGCCAATACCGCCTTCTGAAGACGCCCCTCTTTGATCGCCTGCAGCACGACCTCGATCGATTGGCGCCAACGTTGGTTTTCGAGAACGACCGTTGAGGAATCTTCGCCGATGGGCTCATACGGGGCTCGGCCCGCCCTGCGTGGCTCTGCCCCGGGCCGGGTCCCATGGCCCTGCGCCACGCGGACCGATTCTTTGGCAACCAACGCGGAGCGCGCCTGCAGCGCGTCGCAAAGCCCGTCCAGACCCTGAGCGCCGATTGAGATCAACCGCGTCGAGCCGCCAACGCGTTGCAGAGTCAGGCGTGGAACCCAGAACCGCGCCGCAGGAAATCCCTGCCAAGGTTCCTCCGCGATGTGGTCTGCCCGGAAGGCGAACCCGCCAACCAAGGGCAGCTCGATACCGGCAACGCCCATTATCACTTCGAACGCCTGGCGAATGCGTGCCAGCCGGTCGGAGCCCGATGCCTCGCAGCACCAGACCTCGCCCACCCCAGCTACGGCCTGTCCCCCGGCGGGATTCTCCATAAAGAAGTGGGGCGCCTCATCCGGGTGGAGTTCAAGCAAAGCAAGCGCATCTACCGATTGCGGCAATTCGCGCACGCAGACCTCGAGATGTCCAGGCCCCGCAAGGTGTTCGGCCGAGTGGTCCGAAAATTCGCGGGAAAGCAAAACGGCAGCCGCCAGCCCGCCGGGAGGATTCCTCATGGCTGCCTCGCCATGCCGGTCGCACTTAGAATTTGAGCGGCGCCAAAGAGCAGGACTTCGCGCCGCACATC
>VFKT01000016.1 GCA_009885395.1 Deltaproteobacteria bacterium
CGAGCCTGAAGCCGGCGCTTGAGATGTTCTACGCCCTGGTGACGGACCTCGCGGCGGGTGCGGGCGCAACGGATTCCGTCATCGACGACGAAAAACCGCGACGATAACGAGCTTCATTTCACGACCCCGTCCGCCAGCGCACGTCACCCGCAGATCGACACAGAGGAGCCGCCGCCATGACCACTGAAGCCGAAAAACACGCGCTACCGGCTGTCTCGCTGGCCGCCATGCCCGGTCGCTGGCGGGCCACCCTTGAGCTGGCACGCGAACTCGAACGGCGCGATTGTGCGGGCGTCTACTGTGCCAGCTTCGGCGATGGCATGGGGCTTTGTGAAGCCTTGGCGCTCACCACCGAACGCCTCGCGATCGGCACCGCAATCGCGATCATCTACACGCGCCACGTCAACGACTGGGCGCAAAGCGCGGCTACCCTGCACGAGCTTTCCGCCGGTCGCTTCCATTTTGGCGTCGGCGTCTCGCACGCTCCCGTGCACAAGCGCATGGGCCTGCAGACCGGGCGACCGCTGGCCGATATGCGTCGCTTCGTCGATGAGCTGCGCGCCGTGCCCCGGGCCGGGCCCATGCCGCCCCTGGTGCTGGCTGGTCTGCGCGATCCGATGGTGAGACTGGCCGGCGAGATCGCCGACGGCGTGGTCTTCGCCAATGCCTCGCGCCGTCATATGGCGCATTCGCTCTCGGTGCTGCCGGCCGAAAAGCTTGCCGACCCGGCCTTCTTCGTCGGCAATATGATTCCGACCTGCATCTCGGACGATATCGCCGCCGCTGCCGCCGTCACTCGCAAGATCCTCTCAAGCTATGTCGTCCTGCCCAACTACCGCGAATACTGGAAGGCCGCCGGCTGGGTCGATGAGATGGCGGCGGTCGAGCGCGGGCTCGCCAGCGGCGATCGCGAGGCGGTGTCGAGAGCGCTCAGCGACCGCTGGCTCGAGGACACCACCCTCTTCGGGCCGGCTGCAAAAGTTCGCGAGGGACTCAAAGCCTGGTACGCCGCGGGTGTAAGGCGTCCGATTCTGGTGCCCTCGTCAACCGCGGGCGGGCAGATGAAAGCCTTCGAGGAGTTGCTCGCGGCGTTCTGAGACCAGGTGCAGCGGGCACCTGCCCCCGTGCGGCAATATCCCGGCTCTGTACAGCCGATCCCAACCCAGACCTGATCGATCGGCGAAGGAGTTGAGCAGGCCTATTTTGCTTTGTTGCGGGCCGTCACGTTTCTCGACATACTCGACGGCTGAAGCCGATGACTGGCCTTTTGCTCGCCAATCCTGCCGAAACCGAAGGAACGCCGATGATGCTTTGCGTTGCAAAATCTACCGCACAAACGCAGCCGCCCCGCGTCTCGGGTCTTATCGCATTAAAAATCGGACTGCTGGCAGCCCTGCTGCACCTCGGCGCCAGCCCGGTGGTCGCGGCGCTGCGAATCTCGGCGCCCGTGCCTGTCAATGAATGGGCTGCGCGAGATACCCTTCCGCCCTACGAGGCCTCGAATGCCCAGGAAACCCAATGGTGGGACGGAACCGGCAGTGACGGTATCGCGTCGGGCTCCGAGATCGCCACCTGTGACGGCTCGGTCTGGATGGCCGTCTGGGTCAGCCGCGAACCGGAAGACGCCGGGCAACAACTTCAGGTGGGCTACCACCACACGATCCGCGCAGCCCTGTCGAACGACGCCGGGGCGATCTGGACGACCGATCTGCTGCGGATCGCCGACGCCGGTCTTGAGGATGCCGATCGACAAACCGGTGCTCCGAACCAAGTCGGCCAGCCCCTTGTGGCCTGCTCGCGCACGGCTGAGGGCGGCCGTCGCTGGCTGATCACATGGGTAGCCGAAATAAACGGGCCCGCCGGACAGAACGGTGGCCGCGGCCAAGGCTGGTACAACTTCGGAAGAGCCTCGACCGACGATGGAGCGGGCTGGAGTGCTCCGCTCGGGATCGGTGGAGTAGATTTGTACTGGGAGAATCCAGCCCTTGCCGCTGGTGCAGACGGCGTCTTCGTCTTCGCCGGGACCAGAGAAGATACTTCTTTTCGTAGCCAGATCCTCACGGTCGACGGAGCCGGCCTCATCACGGCAAGCGCACAAAATGTACTGGGCCATCTGGCCTCAGGGCGGATAAAGCTTTCATCAAATAGGAACACAGAATTCGTCAGCAGCGTACTTGTCGGCAGCAACAACCTCGAATTCCTCAGCGACTCGGTCGCGAACAACGCCCTCGACTGGAGCCTGAGCGCCAGCCCGGGCGGCAGCCCGGGCGGAGTCGCCTTTTGGAACTTCGAACCGCGCGCTCTCGACTGCGCTCCGGAGCCCTCCAAAACCTGTTTGAGCGTCTCCCCCGGGGGCTATAACCCTACATCCCTCTGGATCGATCGTTCCATTGATGGCGGTGAGACCTGGTCGACCCAACTCCTCGACACGCCCCCGATTCAGCCTTCCAATCTCGCCGTGGCCGCAGGCGGCTCCTCCGGATCATGGCTGGTCTTTTGGAGACACGGCCCGGCTGGCATCAGTTACTCCGCTTCAACCGACAACGGAGACACCTGGTCGCCGGCCGCCAACGTCGACACGCCAGACAACGGAGAGCATAAATTTCCCTCGGCCGCCGGTTCCACTTTCGAGGGGCGCACCCGCTACGTCCTGACCTTCCCCTCCACCTGGGATCCGCTCGGGGGCAATAATAGCGACAGCGACATTCGCGCCATGACCCTCGAAGAGGCCTGCGGCAACGGCATTGTCGACCTCGACCTCGGCGAGGACTGCGATCCGGGGGCCCGCAATCCGGACGATTGCTGCGCCGACGGCTGTCTTTTCAGCGCCCCGAACACGGCTTGTGACGCCGGAGCCTGCCTGACCTCAGAGGTCTGCGATGCCGCAGGACTCTGCCAAAGCGAGCCGCTGGTCTGCCCTGACGACGGCTTCGCCTGCACAGAGCCGGTCGAATGCGATATGGCGGCCGACGCCTGCCCGGAACCGTCCACCGGTCATTTCTGCCAGGTCCTCGGCGAGGGCAGGGACGACTACTGGTGCACGCTGGACGCCTGCGAGCCGGGCGTCGGGGCCGATGCGTTCGGCTGCGTACACCGGCCGCAGAATGATCGGTGCGCCAACGACGGCCACGTTTGCACGAATTCAATCTGCGACATCGTCAATGGCCAGCAACCTGGAGGACCGGGATTTCCAGGAGTCGAGGCCGAAGCGACGGGCTGCCTCCAGCAGCCGGACGACGCCCTTTGTGACGATCATCTGTTGTGCACCGGTACCGAGACTTGCGTCCCGGGTCGGGGCTGCGTCGTCGAGCTCCCGGTTCTGACGGATGGCGTCGCCTGCACAAATGATACCTGTGCCGAGGGCAGCGATTCCATCCTCCACACTCCCGACGATTCTGCTTGCAGCGACGCCATCGCGTGCACGATCGAAACCTGCGACGCCGTGCAGGGCTGCTCAAGCGTACCCGATCACTCCGCCTGCGACGATGGCAACACGTGCACCACGGATACCTGCGATCCGGCCGTCGAGGGTGGCTGCCGTCACGATCCGCTTGCCGATGGCTTGGCCTGCGCCAATGACGGGCTGGCGTGTACAGCGGATTCTTGCCTGGCAGGGGTCTGCCAACACCTCGGCGACGACCTGGCTTGCGATGACGGCTTTGCTTGTACCCGGGACCGCTGCACGGCAAGCGTCCCAGGTGGCTGCACCAACATTCCCACTGATACCGCCTGCAACGACGGTATCAAATGCACGCTCGATAGCTGCGTGCCAACCAATGCCGAAGCCGACGCGCGCGGCTGTGTGCTCGCGCCAACCGATGAAATCTGCGAGGAGGACGAGGACCTCTGTACAACGGATACCTGCGACGCGGACGAGGGCTGCGTCCATGCCAACCCCTGCGACGACGATGATCTTTGCACAATTGACATCTGCTTGCCAGACGTTGCCGCGCAAGATTTCGACTGCTTCAACAACGCCGAACCGCGAGCGGTCTGCGCCGCTGCGAGCGGCACCCTTCGCGTGCTCGACTTGCCGCTGGATATCCGTGACAAGATCGTCTGGGACTGGGGCGTCGGCAATCGACTCCGCGCCCCCCCCGTAGCGCCGGCCGCACTTGGCGCTCTGGACGGTGCGCCGACGGTCGCAAACAATCTCGACTACGCCCTCTGCATCTGGGACCATCGCCCCGCGCTGCCCAAACCTCTTCTTTGGGCTCGACTCGATGTACCGCCCGGCCTGCTCCAGCGGCCGCTCAGGGTGCACGGCTGGGAAATCAAGCCTAGATCCATCTTCTACACCGATCAAGCAGGCCGAAATGACGGCGTAAGTGGGACGGTGATCAAGTCCGATCTCAGACCAGGAAGGTCGAGCGCAAACCTGACCGGAAACGGGGTGAATCTGCCCTTCCTCAAGCCGGCCTTTTCCGCGAGTGCCCTCTTCCAGCAATCTCCATCCGTCCAGGTCCAGCTCGTCAACGAGATTGGATCCTGCTGGAACACCACCTTTGCCGGCGGCGACGTCCTGCGGCACAACGGCACCCAGTTCATCGCCCGGAACTGAGCGGTATCGGAGAGCGACCCGGGCGAGTCAGCCGTGGATGGGTGGGCAGAAAAAACCTCCTTCGGGGAGTTGCTGCAGGTGTTTTGAGACCAGACCCAGCGGGTACCTGCCGGCTTCCGGAAGGGGCCGCAACGTGGCGGAGGCTTGACCTGCCGTGGCGTCCGCTATAGCGAAGCCACTCATGTCGTGGTGGCTATGGATGGTGCTCGGGCTGGCGTTGCTTGGGCTCGAACTCGCCGTCACCACCGATTTTTTTCTGCTCTTTCTCGGCCTGCCGGCACTCCTCGTGGGTGCGGCGGTGGCGCTTGGCATCGCGGGTCCGCCCTGGCTGCAACTCCTCCTCTATTCCATTCTGGCCGTGACGGGGGTGCTGGTGGTGCGGCGGCGACTGACCGCGCGGCTGGCCCGCAAAGTCCCGGACGATGGGAGCGCTACCGAGAGCCTCCTCGGCTCGGTGGCCACACTCTCAAGCGACCTTCCGGCCGGCGGAGTGGCGCGCACCGAATTCCGGGGCAGCAGTTGGAGCGTCCGCAGCTCGAAGGGGCAGCCGATCCCGCAGGGCACGCGCTGCCGGGTCGAACGGGTCGAGGGACTCGTGCTCTGGGTCTCGCCCGAATCTCCGGGCTGAACCCAACAATCGGAGGATTCATCCATGGGAAGTGCAGCTCTCGTCCTCGTTGTCGTGGTCTTTCTGATCGCCGTCATCATCACGCGCACAGCCATCGTGGTGCCGCAGCAGGAAGCACGCGTCGTCGAGCGCCTCGGTCGCTACAACTCGACCCTGCACGCCGGCTTCCATATTCTCGTGCCCTTCGTCGATGTGATCCGCTACCGCCATTCACTCAAGGAAACGGCCATCGACATCCCCGAACAGATCTGCATCACGCGCGACAACGTGCAGGTCGGCGTGGACGGCGTGCTCTACCTGCAGGTGCTCGACCCACAGCGCGCCTCCTACGGCATCTCCGACTATCTCTTTGCGATCAGCCAACTCGCCCAGACGACCTTGCGCAGCGAAGTCGGCAAAATCGATCTCGACCGCACTTTCGAGGCCCGCACCCAGATCAACGTCCAGGTGGTTGACGAGCTTGACAAGGCGACCGAACCCTGGGGCATCAAGGTGCTGCGCTACGAGATCAAGAACATCAAGCCGCCTGGCGACGTCCTGGCTGCGATGGAAAAGCAGATGCGCGCCGAACGCGAGAAGCGCGCCGTGGTGCTCACCTCGGAAGGCGAACGCGATGCCATGATCAACTCGGCCGAGGGTTTCAAGCAGAAGGTCGTGAAGGAATCGGAGGCCGAGCGCCAATCGCTGATCAACCAAGCCGAGGGTCAGGCGGCGGCGATCCGCGCTGTCGCCGAAGCCACCGCCGACGGCCTTCGTCAGGTGGCGACCGCCGCCATCATCGAGGGCGGCAGCGAGGCGATCCGTCTGCGCGTCGCCGAACAATGGTTGACGCGCTTCGGCGACCTCGCGCGCACCACCAATGCGATGATCGTGCCGGCCAATGTTGCCGATGTCGCCGCGATGATCGGCACCGCGCTGCGCGCGATCGACGTCGAGAAGCCGCCCGCCCGCTGAGGGCGGACGGCGGGCGGCGCGCTCAGCGGCGCCTACGCAGGCCGCTCGCTGTAAACGCATTCTTGGTACTGCGGAACCTGTCAACGAGCTTGAGGATCGTTACGCGCCTATTTTCGGTGCGGCTCAGGCGCCGACCACGGCCAGACCAAGCGAGTGCGCGGCCCGGGCCTGGCGCAAATCGAAGGTGAGCCTGGTGATGCCGTCTGCGGCCCGGCGGGCCGCCGAATGGACCGGATCGGACGAGTAGAGCGCTGGAGTCGACGGAGAGGCTCATGCCCCGCGATCCTCATGAAGCACTTGCCGGATGGAACGCTGCGCCTTCGGCGGTTTGAAGGCACTCAGAGGAGCGCCCGTTCCGGCCGTCAGCCAGCCCTCGACGAGCCCCTGCTCGAGCCGCGCCCGACCCGGCACCGGGCCCAGCATCGCCTTCATGGCATGCCCCCCAGCAGATTATGTGGCGGAGCAGCTCCTCGTTTGATAACGCGGGCTCCGTCTTTGAGTTTTCGTTGGCGTGGGGGCCGCATTTTCGGGCCACGCCGGAAACCGACGGCGTCGAGGCCTTCTGACATCGACGTACTGACGGCGACATTAAACGCTCGAACCAGGAAGAAGATGAGGAGAGGCATGAGAACCGGACTCTTTGGGTTCCCCCGCATCTCGCGGCCGCTGCTTGCGGCAGCCGCGATGATTGCCGCATTCGCGTTGGCGGGTGCCACTCGACCGCTCGCCGCTGCTGCGGCCGATGCGCCAGCGCTGCAGCCGGCCAAGATCCGCCAGAATCTTTTCGGCGCCTGCTTCCCGTCAATCGAGATGGGTTGGGTCGCCGGTGACCTCGGGCGGGTCTACAAAACCACCGACGGCGGCGCCTTATGGCAGCCGCAGACGGTCGGCGGTCGCCTGCCCTTCCTCTCGGTCGCGTGCAGTGACCCGCAGCACGCCTGGCTCTCGTCGACGCACGGGCGGATCTTCTCGACCGCCGACGGCGGCACGACCTGGAAGGAGACCCAGACCCCCTCCGAGGAGACCCTCCTTCAGGCCCGCTTCGC
>VFKT01000326.1 GCA_009885395.1 Deltaproteobacteria bacterium
CGAGATCCCCGAGGATCGCCTGCGTTTGGCGTTTTCCACGGCCCGCTGGCCGGGACGTTTCGAGACGATCCATGCGAATCCGACCATTGTCTGCGATGGTGCGCATAACCGCGAGGGTGTGACAGCCCTTTTGAAGCTGCTTGCGACGGAACCCGATCGCCGATGGCGAATTCTTTTCTCGGCCGTTTCCGACAAGCCGTGGCGGGAAGCGTTGCGACGGTTGGCGCCGTTTTCTTCGAGCCTGACGGTGACCACGACCGGCGGCGAACGGGGCGTGGCACTCGACGATCTGCGGCGCGTGGCAGGCCGCCTGCGTCCCGCTAAGGGGTTCCCCTGCGCCGGGGAGGCGCTTGAGGGCTTGCTGGCCGAGGCCTCCACCGAGCCGATCCTGGTGACGGGTTCCCTCTTCCTGGTCGGCGAGGCCTACGCCTGGCTGGCGCGGCGTCAGGGTGTAGATCGGATCGATGCTATCCGCGTCCCCGGAGCCCCGCCATGAAGTGCCGCTGGCTGCCCTTGACTGCGGCGTTGGTCCTCTGCGCGGTTGACGGCTGGACGGCGCCACCAGAAAGCGCGGACGTGAATCCCGCAATCTCGGTCGATGCCGACCGTCTGCGGGTGGATCGCGAGCGGGATACGGTCGTTGCGGAGGGCGACGTGGTCGTCACCCGGGGTGCCACGCTGCTCGGTGCGGATTGGGTTGAGATCGACCGTCGGGCTTCGACCGGCGCTGCAAAAGGGTCTCTTGTGATCGAGGACCCACGGGCCCGACTGCGCGGCGATTCCGCCTGGCTCGACCTCGATGACGAAGTCGGTTATCTTGACGACGCCGAGCTTTTTCTCCCCGAAAGCCGATTCCGGTTGAAGGGCAAGCGGATCGAAAAAGAAGCTGGACCGCGATACCGGATCTGGGGAGGCTCGCTGACCACCTGTCTTTGCGAGGACGGAGCCCCGGATTGGAGTCTTGAGGGTTCGGTTCTCGATGTCGAACTCGATGGCTGGGCCGAGGCGAGGGACGTGGTGTTTCGCGTCAAGGGCACGCCAATCCTCTGGCTGCCCTGGGCTAGGGTGCCGGTGGAGTCGGATCGGGAGACGGGCTTGTTGTTCCCCACTTTCGGGATCTCGAATGCGCGCGGCTTCCAGATGGTGCAGCCTTTTTTCTGGGCAATTGATAAAAGTCAGGACCTCACGGTCTCGTTGGATGTCGAGACCGGGGCGCGCATCGGCCTGCTGACAGATTACGAATACGCGCTGGCTCCGAACCAGGGTGGTGTCCTCAGCCTGAGCTATTTCAATGAGAGCATCGGTGGCCGCCGCGGCGATGAGGTGGTCGATCCAGAGGAGCTGGCCAATCCCACTATCCCCGAGAATCGGGGCAGCGTGATCGGGCATCACGATCAGATCCTGCCTGATGGCACACGCTTTTGGGCTCGACCCTTTCTGGTCAGCGATAATCTCTTCCTGCGCGATATGAACACCCTGACCTGGTTGCCCGCCCAGAGTCTTAACTTGACAACACTTCGCTACACCACGTCGCAGATCGGCTTGCTGCACCGCCTGCCCGGAGGCACGGCGATGCTGGAAGCGAAATGGTTCCAGGATCTGATCCAGAAGCAGAGCCGTGTGCCGCAGCCGTTGCCGCATGGGCGCGTCAATCTGCAGACGCTCCTGCTGGATCGTTTTCGTCTCGGATTCATGGGCGACGGCGTCTATTATTACCGGGCGCCGCTTTCGTCGGGCGGGCGGCTGGTGGTCGCGCCGCAAATCACCATGCCCTGGCGCACCGGGCCCTATGCTTTCGGCAGTGTTGGCGTGACCCTCAACGAGACCGTCTACGGATTGGTGAACAACGACGTGCCGGTTTTCCCACAGAACCCCAACGGCACGCTGCCGACCCGCGAGGTGCCCCGTTTCCAGCATCGGGAAACGCTGCAGGTGAACGCCAATGGGGCCACGGAACTGGCACGCGTCTATGAGGTGGAGGGCATGAACCTGCGCCGCCTCAAGCATACCGTCGAACCGTTTCTGCGCTACGCTTTCGCGCCGCAAGTGGATCAGAACGATCTGCCACTCTGGGATTGGATGGACCGTATCAACGCCCGCAACATCGTCACCTACGGCGTCGGTTCGCGCTTGCTGGGCAAGTTCGGGACGCTGACGGCCCTGCCGGTTGAGGAAACCGTCGGGGCGGTGGCGGCAGCCGATGGTCCGGTTGATAATGTCGGGGGTGAGATTCGCGAGCTGGCGCGTGGCTGGATCCAGCAGAGCTATTCGCTCGGACCGCCGATCGTGCTCGATCTTGAAGGCAATACGGCGCAAGTGTCGGGTGTGGATGTGGGTATGCGCGTGACCCCGACCAGTTGGGCGGGAATCCAGGGCCGCACGGTGGTCGCGGTCCAGGACCCCGGCTTTGCCTTTGCCGAAGTGGGTGGTCAGCTGACCGATCCGCGCCCGATCGTCGGCGAGTCCGACCTCTTTCTGGCGGCGCTCAGGCCGGTGAACTCGGCCTCGATGTATTACCAGTTCACCTCGGGCGGCGAGATCAGCAACGTGAACCTCGCGACGACTTTTCGCGTGACCGACCATGTGGCGCTCTCCTGGCTGGGCCGCTTCGATCTGCAGGTATCGCGCTTTCTCGAGAATTGGGTCGGTCTCAGGCTGATCTCCGGCTGCGATTGTTGGGTCGTCGATCTGAACTTCGTCGACCGTGTGAACCCCAACGAGGTCGAGGTCAGGGTCCAGTTCTCGCTGGTCGGTCTGGGTTCGTTCGGGCAGCAGCCTTTCGGCTCGGGGCCCGGTTTTTTCCCTCCGCCCGAGGTCGGGAGGCAGGAACAATCCGGGCTCTACGGCCAGGACCCCAGCATGCTCTACCGCTGAGGGGCCCGCCGACGAGGGCCGACGAGGGCCGCTCTCGCGGCCGGTGCGGGCGACTGGCTTGCCCGTTGCCCGCTCGGCGCATACCTAGAGGTCTCAATGGCGCGACACGTCGAGAAGCCCTGGGGCTACGAGCTGATCTGGGCCCATACGGATCGCTACGTCGGCAAGATCCTTCATGTCGAGGCCGGGCAGGCGCTCTCGCTGCAATACCACGAGCAGAAGGATGAGACGATCTTTATCCTCGACGGAATCCTCCGCTTCGAACACGGAACGGGCGACGCCGCCACGCTTGAGTGCACCGAGATGCGCAAAGGCGATCATTTCCACATCACGCCGGGGCTTCGCCATCGCATGATCGGCGTGACCGACTGCGATATCCTCGAGGTTTCGACGCCCGAGCTCGACGATGTCGTCCGGCTCGAGGATCGTTACGGTCGCGTTCCTCCCGGCGGTCGCTGAGGGCTGCATGACGAAGAGGACGGCTCTCATCACCGGGATCACCGGCCAGGATGGCTCGTATCTCGCCGATTTCCTGCTCTCGAAGGGCTACCGCGTGGTTGGTGTGGTGCGCCGTTCCAGCACCGAGAATTTCTCCCGCATCGAACACATCCGCGACCAGATCGAACTCGAACAGGCCGATCTGCTCGATCAGTACTCGTTGATCGACATCGTGCGCCGGACGAACCCGGCAGAAGTCTACAACCTGGCTGCCATGTCCTTCGTGCCGACGTCCTGGTCGCAGCCCGTGTTGACCGCCGAATTCGATGCCGTTGGCGTGGTCCGGATGCTCGAGGCAATCCGTCTTGCCGAGCCCGGAATCCGTTTCTATCAAGCCTCGTCCAGCGAAATGTTCGGTAAGGTGCGCGAAGTGCCACAACGCGAGAGTACGCCTTTTCATCCGCGCAGCCCCTACGGCGTCGCCAAGGTATACGGCCACTACATCACGCTCAATTACCGCGAGAGCTACAACCTCTTCGCCTGCTCGGGTATCCTCTTCAACCACGAATCGCCCCGGCGCGGCAAAGAATTCTTCACCCGCAAGGTCACGCATGGCGCGGCCCGCATCA
>VFKT01000337.1 GCA_009885395.1 Deltaproteobacteria bacterium
GCGAAAGATGCACAGCGGGACGCATGAACTCAGCGGGCGAACGCGGCGGCTGAACAGGTCCGTGAACTCGTGGAGGCGAAAGATGCACAGCGGGACGCATGAACTCAGCGGGCGAACGCGGCGGCTGAACAGGTCCGTGAACTCGCGGAGGCGAAAGATGCACAGCGGGACGCATGAACTGGCAAGAATCTTCGTGGCTCGCTCTTGTTCCGCGAATCTGCACCGCCGCCGCGTTCAAGTTGGTGCCGGGAGCGTCTTGTTGGCGCTGCTTCTCCTGCTCGGCGTCGGCAACGCCCGCGCCGCCGAGCTGAACGGTGTGAGCTTGCCGGATTCGTCGACGCTCGACGGGCACGAGCTTGTTCTGAATGGTCTCGGCCAGAGAATTGTTCTGATGTTCGTCAAGGCCTATGTAGCTGGACTCTACCTGCCAGAGAAGACCACCGACGCCAAGCAGGCGATTGACAGCGACGTGCCGAAGCAGATCGTGATGAAGTTTCAGCGCAGTGTCTCGGGCGAAGAAATGCGCAGCGCCATGCGCGAGAGTCTGGCCGCGGCCGGCGCCAACCCGGCGCTTGCGGCGCGGGTGAAGACTTTCGAAGGTTATTTCAGCGAGCCGCTCGACGTCGGCGACCAGGTGGCGCTCGATTACCTGCCCGGCACCGGCACGTCGGTCGTGGTGGACGGTAAACCGAAGGGTACGCTGGAAGGGGCCGACTTCATGCGGGCTCTGGTCGCGATCTGGCTCGGCTCCAAGCCGCCCAATCAATCTCTGAAAGACGGTCTGCTCGGGGACCCATGAAATTTGCGGCCGCCGACCGGAACCGGTGGAACGCTGTCAGGGAGAAGAAATGACGCCTGAAGATCTGGTCGAGATCGAGCTCATCAAGCACCTTAAATACGCCTATATGCGCTGCCTGGATCAAAAGCGCTGGGACGAAATGGAAGCGTTTTTCACGGAAGACGCCGAGGCTTCGTACAGTGCCGGCAAGTATTCGTTCAGCGGGCGCGCGGCGATTCTGGACTTCTTCCGCGAGTCGATGGACCGCCACAGTTTCCTGTCGAGCCATCGCGTCCACCAGCCCGAGATCCGGCTGACCTCGACGGCGACCGCGACCGGGGTATGGGCGATGGACGATTACGTCATCGATACCGCCAGCAACCTGACGATCCATGGTGCGGCCTTCTACCAGGACGAGTACGTCAAGCAGGGCGACGCCTGGCGCATCCATCGCACCGGCTACAGTCGGACGTTCGAGGAGATCCAGCTGCGCGACGGCAAATCGGCGCCGATCCTGACCGCCTCGTTCTGGGGTACCGGGGGCCGAAGCGAACTCAGCCCCCGCAAATCCTGAGCACGACAGGGCAGGGGTCCAGCCTCAGGGGATGACTCCCGATTCTTTCAAGGCACCGATCTCTTCCCAATCATACCCGATTTCAAGCAGAATCTCTTCCGTATGCTGCCCCACTTCCGGCGCCCAGCGCGCCAACTCGCACGGCGTGCCGAGGAAATCGACCGGCGAAGCGACCTGCTCGCCGAGGCCCAGCTCAGCATCAAAGGGCACCACGCCGCCACTGGCCCGCACCTGCGGATCGTTGGCGATATCGTCGCAATCCTGCACCGGGGCCCACCAGACGTTCTCGCGGTCGAAGATCGTGGCCCACTCGTCAAGCGGACGGGCACCGATTGCAGCATCCAATAAGTCAATAATAAATTCATTGTTCACGCGACGAGCCACGATATCGCGCGTGCGTGGTTCGTCGAGCAGGTCGACACGCTCGATCGCCCGGCAGACGTCGGGCCAATGGCGGTCGGCCTCGAGTCCGATCAGCCAGAGCCAGCGGCCGCAACCGGCCCGATAGGGGTTGGCAATCGGGTTGGGCATGCTGCGCCGGGTGCCGGGTGGCGCGACGTAGCCGTAGCGTAATCTGGTTGCGACGTCCCAGCCGATGACGTAGAGGCCGGTGCGCAGCAGCGATGCCGAGACGTGCTGTCCGCTTCCCGTGCGCCCGCGCGCCACCAGGGCGGCGCAGATCGCCGAGGCCGCGGCGATGGCGGTGGTATGGTCGCCCATGCCGCCGCGCTGGATCGGAGGCTCCTGTCCAGGGGGCGTCAACATCGCGGCAACGCCGGCGCGCGCCCAGAAAGCCCCGATATCGTAGGCCGGCCGATTGCGATCAGGCCCCTCGAGACCGAAACCCGTCACCGAACAGCTGATCAACGAGGGGTGGCGGGCGCGCAGACTCTCGAAATCGAGACCGAGTGCGGCAAGCGCGGGTAGGCGCAAATTCGAGACGAAGACATCGGCCTGCGCGAGCAGCCGCGCCGCGATGTCGCGGCCCTCGACTGTTTTCAGGTCGAGCACAATCGAGCGCTTGCCGCGATTATCAAGCTCAAAGGGTGGATTCATCGGTGCATCGATGCCGACCGCGCTTTGAAAGATGCCGCGAAACGGATCCCCGCCCCGCGGCGGTTCGATCTTCACCACCGCGGCACCCCAGTCGGCCAGCAGGCCGGCCGTCGCCGGGCCGGCGACCCAGAAGCCGAGTTCAACGACGCGGATGCCTTCGAGTGGTCCTGCCATGCGGAAGCCCTATCACGTCAGGCGAGTGTCGCGGTGCGGTGGATGTGGTGGCGACGGCGTGGGGCCATGCCGGAACGCCGCCAAGCATAGCTCGACGGGCGCCTGCCCCAGCCCGGTCGAGATATGGTGGCGACGGCGCCCGGGTCCCTCGCCTCAGGGTGCCGTGGTCGCGGCAGCGGGCAGCCGGCCTTCGTTGACATTCCACGAGAAGTCGCCTTCCTGCAAAGGGGCCAGCACCTTCTTCTCGAAGCTGGTGCCGTTGCGTCGATAGGTGCGCAACTCGGCCTGGTCTTCTGAGGCGACAACGATCTCGAGCGGTGGCTTGCCGTCGAGCTCGACCAGCAGCACCGGCTGCTCGAAGCCCGACGAATTTCCGTCGATCAGGACGCGCTTCCAGCCTGCGGGGGTTTGCTCGAGCAACCAAAGTCCCGACATCATGCTGCCGGCGACCAGATCGGCCCGGCCGTCGCCGGTGACGTCCCCGGCGGCGGTCGCGCGGCTCAGACTGTCGGGCAGGTTGGCGACCAGGGCATTTGAAATTTTATCCTTGTCGTCCCATCGGTATTGTTTGATCGTCACTTCGCGCAGCAGGCGGCGCTGGTCGAATGCACCTTCCCAGTCGATGAAAAGTTCACTCTTACCATCGCCATCTGTATCGGCGGCGAGAATTTCCTTGGCATGCGTATCGCCCGGCGCATCGACCACCGTGCGGGCCCATTTGCCGTCCTTGCCACGGCGGTACATCACCACTTCGCCCGCCTGTTTTTCGCGCAATCGGTTGGGCTTACTTGGCGTCGCAAAGATTTCGAGCTGATGATCGCCGTCGACATCGCCGATATCGATCTCGTGCACAAAGGTGGCGGGCGTGCGGTCGATCTCCTCGACCCGCCAGTTCTCGTCGGGGTGCACGATGGCGATAACGCCCTGGTCATGGGTTGCAATCACGATTTCCTGCTTGCCGTCACCGTCAACGTCGGCCACCTCGAAATCGCGCAGCCGGTTGGCCTTGCCGCCAAATTTCGGATGCCAATGGGTCGCGGCTGTCCATTTGCCGTCGGTGCCGCGGCTCCAGGTCTTCAGCAGGGCTTCGTTGCCGCCGATGGTGAGAATCTTTCCGTCGAGGACGACGGCTTTATGAAAAACATTGCTTTCGGGATCGTCGAGGGTCTCGCTGGTCCAGCCAGTGGCGCCCTCGCGCAGAATGATCAGCCGGGCGGGTCCGG
This sequence comes from Deltaproteobacteria bacterium, assembly GCA_009885395.1. Taxonomy (GTDB): domain Bacteria; phylum Desulfobacterota; class Binatia; order UBA12015; family UBA12015; genus SXLG01. Next base: position 3,806 of record VFKT01000337.1, read on the forward strand.
GGTTCGATTCCACCTTGCCGGTCGTGGGATTTTTTTGATCGATGAAATGCGCTTGCGCAACCAGCAACACCCGCGAGCCGGCCTCGACACCCGACGCCGCCGGTGGCGCGGCAAGCTTTGTCACCGCGGCGGCGGGCGCCGCGGCCTCCGCTGCGGGGGCAGGGGCCTGGACCGGCGCGGTGGCGGCGTCCTCAGCGGTGGCGGCGTCACCCGGGTCGGCAGCCAGGAGCAAGCCGAACACCATGCTGCTGAGAGCGTGGGCAAATGAAACGGCGGAGGCACGGCGGAACTTGAACGAGACGATCATGGGGGCCGATCGTAGGGGGAACATCAGTCCGTGGGCAAGGGCACGAACCCGCCGCGGAGGGAACTTCCACATATTTTCCCAGATCCGAGGCTGCTCCCCGGTGCCGGCGGCCTGCTGGGACCGATACCGCGAGGGCGGGACCGCGACGAAGCCCCTGCGGCTGGAAGGGTAGGCCCGGCGGCCTGCTGGGACCGATACCGCGAGGGCGGGACCGCGACGAAGCCCCGGGGTTTCGCCGCAGGCTGCTGCGGCAGTCGACCCACGGGACGGCCGCGGCGAGCCTCGCAGAACAACCCGGCTGCGAGGACGTCGGCGAGGCGGTAGCCGATCTCCCGGACGGTTGCGGCGCGCCGGTCGCTTTGCGAAGAGCCAGGGTCGGGTCTGGCGAGCGCGGAACGCTGCGTTGCCCCCCTCTGGAGAAAGATATGCGCGAACTCGTCAAGATGGCCTCGACGGCCGGGACCGGTCATTTCTATGTGACCACCAAGAACCCCAAGAAAAAGACCGATAAAATGGTCTTCAAGAAGTACGATCCGGTCGTCCGGAAGCACGTCGAATACAAAGAAACCAAGCTCCGCTAGAGAGCAGGGGCCAAGCCTGGCGACGGCCCTTCAGGTGCCGCCGCCGCATTTCCGGGGAACGAACCACATGGGCATGAAAGTCGTCGTCGATTACGACCGCTGTGAGTCCAACGCGATTTGCATGCAGGTCTGCCCCGAGGTTTTCGAGGTTCGCGAGGACGACAACCTCTACCTGAGCACCGAGACCCCCGACGAAAGCCTGCGGGCCAAGGTCGAGGAATCGGTTCGGCGCTGCCCCCGTCAGGCGATTTCGATCGTCGAAGACGCCTGATCCGCTAGCCGCGCAGCAGCGCTTCGAAAAAAGCGGTGGCGCGTTCCACCTGTTCCAGCGCCACCCATTCGTCGCTGGTATGCGCCTGCGCGATCGAGCCGGGCCCAAAGACCAACGAGGGGATGCCGTGCAGAGCCAGCAGCCCGGCATCGGTGCCGAAGGTTGCGACGTCGTCAAGTGCCGGGCTACCGCTGCGTCGCAGCGCCTCGTGGCAAGCTTCGTGCCCGGGGTTGGGAAGCCGCGGTCGCTCAAGCGGAGGTTTCACGAGTTGCCACCAATCGATCCTGGCGTCATCGCCAGCGACATCGCGCAGCAGGCGTTCGATGTCGGCACGCACCTCGTCCGGGTTTTCGTTTGGCAGCAGGCGACGGTCTACCACCATCCATGCCGCGTCGGGAACGATGTTGGAGGCCTGGCCCGCCCCGGCCTGATTCACCGAGAGCGTGGCCGCGCCGAGATCGGGATCGGCGACAAGCCCTAATTCAGCGGCGTGGGCATCAAGCGCCAGCACGCAGCGGGCGAGGGTGACCAGCGCGTTGCGACCCTCGGCCGGTCGAGAAGCATGGCAGGCGCGACCCACGACGGCGATCCGCGCATGAACGACACCTTTATGCCGATTGACGATCTTGAGCTCGGTGGGCTCGGTGGCAAGCGCCCAATCGATTCGGCGCTTGCCGAGATGCGCCAGCACGTCGGTCACGCCAAGGCTCGCAACTTCCTCGTCCGCCTCGCCGACCAGAATCAGGTTGCGAGTCGGTCGGCCGCGGCTGAGCACGCGCTCAAGGGCGGCGAGCAGGGCGGCCATGCCCGCCTTGGTGTCGCACGAACCGCGACCGTAGAGCCGATCCGTCGCGATGCGGGGATCGAAGGGGTCGATCACCATGCCGTCCACCGCCACCGTATCGAGGTGGGAAGCGATCAAAACCGTTTCGCTGGCGCCGGGGGTAAGAATTTCGCCCACCACGCTCAAGCGTTCGCCCGAACCGACGAGTGCGGTATCGACCCCGAGTCGGCCCAACCGCCGGGCGACGTCCTCGGCGTACCGACGCTCGCCGGTGATCTCCGGCGCGGTGGTACCTTCCCGGCCCGGGTTGACCGATGGGATTGCGACCAGGTCGCGCAAGATTTCGATGCTGCGGGAAAGTGACATGAAAAATCGCGCCGTGCCGGTCGCGCGAAATCTTCGTAGCAGGTTGGACGGTCAGGCAACCAGGGCGCTTCGGTACTCGATCCTCGGCTCCTCGGGCGCTCCGATCGCGACCGCGAGCCCCCTTGGATGGGCCTCGGCGAGCCTTGGGATGCCGAGCCGCGCCTGGACTGTCGGCATCGGCAGGGGCAGCAGTTCCTCCCAGCGGGCGGTAGCGAGCCAGGGTGTCGCGCGGCCGCGTCGCCACGCAGCGAGCAGGTAGCGCGGCCAACGCAAGCGCTCGCTCCAAGGCCCGTGCACGAGGGCGGCGAGAACGATCAATCCGATACCCGGGTTCGGCACCTGGGCGTAGGTGAAGGCGAGCAGGCCGCCTTCACCGGCCTCGTCCATGCCGTAGCCCGTCACGGTATGCCAGAGATCGTGCGCGTCGCGCATCCGATTGCCGAACCAGTGGCGGTCGGCATCGACGATCGCCGCACGCGCCGGGGCATGACTGGCCGCTTCCTCCTCGGCGGTGAGAAGACCGTCGGCCAAAAGGCCGCCCCTGTTGACAAATTCGAGATAGAACCGGCCCAGCGAACCGGTGGGGAGGGCGGCCAGCGCTTCGC
>VFKT01000287.1 GCA_009885395.1 Deltaproteobacteria bacterium
CCGCTTCCAGGTCGGCTTCGAGCCCATCCGGGCCGATACGACAGCCGGGCCGCGTGCGGTCCTGGTTCGCCATGGGCGACGTCTTGAGGCGAGCGGATCGCATGCGGTCGAGTTTCATCTTGAGGCCAATGCCGGCGAAGGCGCCTTGCCCTTGGCGCGCTTTGCCTCCGGCGGTGAACTCTCGCGGGTGATGTTGGCGCTGGCCAGTCTGCCGCGGGCGCGCGATGGCGCAACCCTTGTGCTTGACGAAGTGGACGCGGGCATCGGCGGCGAAACATCCGAGGCCGTGGCCGTCCGTTTGCGCGATCTGGCCCGGGGCAGGCAGGTCATCTGTATTTCGCATCTCGCGCCGCTTGCGGCGGTCGCCGATATTCATCTGGCGGTCGAGAAGACCGTCCAGGGTGGCCGGACGAGCAGTCGGGTGCGCCGCCTCAACCATGCCGAACGGGTCGTGGAACTCTCCCGCATGCTGGGCGGCGGCGAGGCCGCGCGTGGTCTGGCCGAGGCGTTTCTGCTTCGGGCTGTGGCGCCAGGCACAGACGGGACGAAAAGTCGGCGGCGGGGTCGAGGCGGAGGAGCAAGGCCATGAGATTGATCGAACGGGTGGCGATTGTCACCGGAGCCACCGGGGATATCGGCTCGGCCGTGGCGCGTCAGTTGGCAGCCGAGGGGGCCGATCTGGTGTTGGTCGGACGCCGCCGGGAAAGGCTGGAGGAGGTCGCCGAGGCGCCCCGCAGCCTGGGGCCACGTGTTCTGACGGTTGTTGCCGACCTGACGATCGAGAGCGAAGTCCGGGCCATGGTGGCACGGGCAATCGAAGAACTCGGGCGGGTCGATGTGTTGATCAATGCTGCCGCCAGCCCGGGAGCGGAAGTGACTTTGGCGAATATGTCGCTCGAGACCTGGCAGGGCACGATCGACGGCACCTTGACCACGACAATGCTCTGTACGCGCGAATGCTTGACCAAGTCGATGCTGCTCCGGCGTTCGGGGGCGATCGTCAATCTCGGCTCCACCGCCGGCGAAGACGGGGTCCACGGGAAGACGCATTTCAGTGCGGCCAAGGCGGGCGTCAGTCGCTTCACCGAGGCGGTGGCACACGAAGTCGGCGGACATGGAATCCGTGTGAACTGCGTCGTTCCGGGCGCCGTCGCCACCCACCGGCTGGAGCAATACCACCGCCGCATGTCGGCCGCGCGCGGCCTCGATTATGACCGGATTGTCGAGGAAACCTCGCGGGCGACTGCCCTGCGCCGCCTCGTTCTGCCCGAGGAGGTGGCGGCCGCCGTGGCTTTCCTCGCCAGTGAGCAGGCGAGCGGCATCACCGGGCAAACGATCGGTGTCACGGGGGGCTGAGGCCACCCGTTGCCGGCTCCGGCTCCATTCCCTACAGTCGACCCTCTTCGAGGGGCCGTAGCTCAGTTGGGAGAGCGCTTGAATGGCATTCAAGAGGTCGTGGGTTCGATTCCCATCGGCTCCACTCGTATTTCCGGGCAACTGACCCGCCCCGGGGCCAGGAAAGCTCAGGCGGCGGGCTCTCTGCTGGTATTGGCGGCTCGGTGCATCAGGTGCCGTTTTTGACTGTATGAACCCCGTACCCGGGGGAGAGGCACGAAGCGGATGTCGTCCGACAAGTCAAAAAAAGAAAAACACCACCATTCGCAGCATTCGACGAACGCGGAGCCGGCTCGATCAACGGATCAGCCGCAGTCGCCAGAACCCCGACGGACCGAGGCGGCGGATCGCGTCGCTTATGCCGAGTTCAAGGTTCTGCTGCGACCCGAAGAGCTTCGCCGGCTTCAGCGGGCGTATGAACTTTGGCAACACGTTCACGCGGCAGCGCAGCAGCTGCAGGTGCCCTTTGTGCCGGTTGCTGGCGAGCCACTCATCCGGCAGCGGGACATCGTCTTCTATGACACTCCTGATTTCAGACTCTACGAGAACCATTTCATCTTGCGGCGGCGTACCCAGTATCAGGACGGCTGGACCCGGATGCACGACGAACTCACTTTCAAGTTCAGACATCCGGAAGAAGCGGTCGTGGCCGGTATCGACGTGCATCCGGGCCTCTCTCTGCAGGCCCGCGTCAAGTTCAAGCGCGAGATCCTGCCCGAACCCGATAGGGTGGGTGGAATCCGCTATATTTATGCGAAAAATTGTGTGCTGGCGATGCCGCCGCTCGCAGAGCAGTTTTTGGCTGAGACCGCACTTGAATTTTTCCCCGTACTCGAAACCATTGGAGTCGATCACTCGACGCTACTCGCCCTCGTCAACCGCGTCACGGTCAGCGAATCCCTGACCGAGTTCGGAACCCTTGCCTTCGGACACGGCCTCGAGGCGATGGTCGGTCTCGCTCTCTGGCGTCATAGCGAGAGCGGTACCCCGATCGTGGGCGAACTCGGTTTTCAATTGAAATTCGAGGCCTTGACGCCGGCTGTGGAGGCGGGGATTGTCCGGGCTGAGGAGTTCTTCAAGCTGGCCCAGCATTGCATTGCTCCGTGGATGTTTCTCGGCACCACCAAAACCAACCTGGTTTACAGCCACGGTGGCCACGCGGTGAGCAATCGTGAATGAGCCCTCGTTCGCTCGCATCGCAGGAGTTTTCTTCAAGATCGGAGCGACCAGCTTCGGCGGCGGTGTCGTCGCCTATTTGCGCGGTGCCATCGTCGAGCAAGAAAAATGGCTCGACGACGACGGTTTTTTGCGGGTGTTGGAACTCTCCCAAACCCTGCCGGGGTTGAACGCGGTCAACGTCGCGGTCCTGACCGGCGATGAACTGCGGGGCTGGCGAGGCGCGGCGGTAGCCGCGACATCGCTCCTCGTGCCCGGTCTCGCATTGGTGACATTGCTCAGCTTTCTCTGGGGCTCTTTGCAGGGCTCGGCCTGGGTCACGACCGCGCTTGCTGGTGCGGCGGCGGCGGCGGTGGGTCTGATCGTCGCCACCACAATCCAGATTGGCCGCCGTCAGCTTACAGATCCGCTCGATCTCGCTTTGGTCGTCGCGACGGCGGTGGCCGTGGGTGGTTTCGGGGTCGACCTCGGTTGGGTGGTCCTTGGGGTTGGTGGGCTCTCGATTCTTTTGCATCGGCCCGGCTCGGGACGGAGGTCGTCCGAACGGGCGTCTAGTCGGGTGACACCCGCATGATGGATGAGATTCCGAAGGCGCTTTCCCTGCTGGCCGCTTTCTCGATGCTCTCGGTACTTGCGGTGGGCGGCGGATCAGCAGTGCTGCCTGAAATGCACAAGATTGTTGTCTTGCAGCATGAGTGGCTCGGTGCGCAGCAATTCAAGGAGATCTACTCGCTCGGACAGGTGGCGCCGGGGCCCAATATGACGATGGTCGCGGTGATCGGCGAGTCGGTTGCCGGGCCTTTCGGTTGGTTGGCTGCCGTGCTCGGTTTTTTCCTGCCCTCGTCTTTGCTCGCGCTGGCGGTCAATCGCTTCTGGCACAGACTTGAGTCCTGGCAGTGGCGGGAATCGATCGAGGCCGGGCTGGCGCCGCTTGCGATCGGATTGATGGCGTCGGGTGCCTGGCTGCTCGCGAAACTCGCCGTCGAAGGCCGGGTTGGGCTCCTCGTCGCCACTTTCACCACCGGGATCCTGATCCTCTATAAAATCAATCCCCTCTGGCTCATCTTGGCGGGAGTCGCGGCCGGCCTCCTCGGAGCTTTTTGAGTGACGAATTTCTCGGCTTCAGCGGAGCTTCCAATCCACCCGGCCGCCTTCGGCAAAGAAACGTTGTCCATCGGCCAGGTTCTCCGGCTTCCAGCCGAGAGCGAGGAACGAGGCTCCCTGGGCCAGGGCTTGCGAACGCGTCATTTCAAGAGTTGCCCAGGCGGCTCGAACTGTTGCTTGAACGGCTTCGCGGGGACGTGCCGCGATCGTTTCGGCGATCCAGCCGGCGCGTGCTTCCAACTCCGCTGTCGGGCAAATTTCGCTGATCAACCCGATTTCGAGGGCGCGTTTGGCTGAGAGTCGTTCGTGCGCGCCCAGCAACTGCATGCGCAGGAGTTCGCCGAAAGGCATGCGCTGCGCCATATGAATCGTTTCGTAACTTGCCACCATGCCGTAGGTGACGTGTGGGTCGAAGAAGGTCGCGTGCTCGGCAGCGATCAGAATGTCCGACTCGCCGAGCATATAGAAAGCACCGCCGCAGGCCATGCCGTTGATTGCCGCAATGACGGGTTTCCAGAGGTCGTTTGTCTTGGGGCCGATACGGGCACCCGGATCATCAAAATGCAGCAATCGTCCGGCCGCCGACGAGCGGTCGACCGCAGGTGCCGAATCGCCCATGGCTTCGGTGCGATCAATTCCGGTGCAGAAGGCCTTGTCTCCTGCACCGGTGAGAACGATGGCCCCGACCTCGTTGTCGTGGCGAAGAAGCCGCCAAAGGTCGCCAAGCTCGCGCTGCATGACGGTATTGAAGGCGTTGAGCTTGCTCGGGCGGTTCAGTCGAATCCAGGCGACACCCTTCTCGCGGCGAAAATCGATTGTTTCGAATTGCGACATGCTCAAACCCCGTCTGCTCTTTCAAGGTGGCTACGAGTTCCGTAGCGCGCTGTGTTGCCCGGGCTCTGGCACGGGGCCCGGGCGAACTCAATGCGATGCAATCGCCTGGGGAGCGGGGCCTCGCGGTCGGGCCTTCTCGGGCGAACTCGATGCGAGGTAAGCACCGGGGGAGGGAGGTCTCGCGATCTGGCTTGTCGGGCGAACTTGTTCGGCGCTTTTCAGGGCTCTCTCAGGATCGCCCGTCGGCTCTGCTAGTCGAGCTTGCATGATTGCGACAGAGCCGACCAGCGGTTTTCGCCGTGAAATCCGGGTGGAGATCGGCGAGTGCCTCGTCGCCGGCGAACTCATCGACGACTTCCATCATTTTCGGGCGGAATTTGATGTGCTGCCGGGCCGCATCGTCGCGGCGCGGGGCTTTGCGATCCGCCAGCCCTGGGCCACCTGCCCGGGTGCTGTGAGCCGGGTCACCGATTTTATCGGCCCGGCCTCGGCAGGCAGTTTCCGCGCGGTCCTCGCAAGCGTGGACCGTCGCACCCATTGTACGCATCTCTGCGATGCGGCGGCGCTGGCGATCGCGCGCTGGGCGCGAGGGGCGGGGTCGGCCGTGTTTTCCCTTTTCGTTGCCGATCCGGTGCAGGGCCCGACCACGGCGAAGATTGACCGTGATGGCGTGAGCCTTCACGAATGGAAGGTCGAGCGGTTGCGAATCCTTGGCCCGGCCGCCTGGAAGGGCCGGGTGCTTGGCCCAGGCGGTGGTTTTCTGGCCTCACTCGCGGCCGAGAGTGGCGAGGATCAAATCGAAGCGGCGTTATTGCTGCAGCGGGCCTGTACGATCGCGCTTGGGCGTGGATTTGATCTCGATCTTTACAGGCATGCGGACGATGTTCCGGGGGCACCCCGGGGCGTCTGCCATACCTACGCGGCTTCGACTTCAGCCGACGCGACGCGCAAACTCGGGGCAACCCTCGATTTCGGGCCAGCGGCGGACCTGCGTCAAGAGAGCCGGGACTGGGCTGCTGCCGACGAGAGGACATAGCGTCCGTCCGAACCTGCCTCTCCTGGTGCGGCGGCAGAACCGGGACGGGCTGCTGCCGACGAGTCGCCCCAAAAAAAGGCTTGGCTTTCCGTCGCTTGAGTCCGTGCGCTCAACCTGCGACAGAGGCTCCGGCCGCGTCGCGGCAGGGCTCGATCACCTCGCGCGCGAATATTTCAAGCTTGGCGATGTATTCGGCCCGGCTTGCCGCTGGGAAGCCGACGGTCAGCCATGTCACGCCGCGCGCGGCAAGATCATGCACCCGGTCGCGTGCGGCACCGACGTCGAGTTCGCCCCTTGCGTGTGCCTCGAGCGAGAAGGCGATTTCCAGAGATGCCGTCCTCCCGAGAATGGCGGCCTGCTCGCGGGCGAAATCGATGCGCTGCTGAAGATCATCCATCGATTCGAGCACGGCCGTCCGGGTATGGGGCGCCATCGTGGCGGTGTTGGGAAAGGGAATCCAACCGTCCCCGTGCTTGACGGCGCGCAGGATCGCGCGCCGGCTGTTTCCACCTACCCAAAGGGGCGGGTGGGGCTGCTGCACCGGTCGGGGAAGCATGGTGTTGCCACGCGCCTCGAAACCCCGCCCATCAAGATGAAGATTATCTTCGGTCCAGGCGCGCTTCATCGCGACCAGTGCCTCGTCGGCGGCCAGGTTGCGGGTCTCGAAGTCGGCGCCAAGCGCGCGGAATTCGCCGCGCAGATAGCCGACCGCAACCCCCAGCGTGAGGCGTCCCTTTGAAAGGACATCCAGGCTGAGTGCGGCTTTCGCGGCGAGGAAGGGATTGCGGTAGGGTAGTACAAGAATATTGGTTTGGACGCGCAAGGTGGTGGTGATGGCCGCGGCGAAGGAGAGCGCGACAAAGGGGTCGAGCGCGTGGTGCCCGCCGCCGTCGATCCAGCG
>VFKT01000291.1 GCA_009885395.1 Deltaproteobacteria bacterium
TCGCGATCATTCGGGGGGCCGACGGCAGCCGGATGGGGTCGCTATGGTGGGTGCTCGACCAGGCCACTGGCGCCATGGGATCGCGGCGCTTGCGCGATTGGCTCCTCTATCCACTGCTTGACAAAGCAAAGCTTGAGCAGCGACATGATGCCGTGGCCTGCCTGATCGAGAACCCGGGTTTGCGGCGCGATCTTATCGCAGCCCTCGCTTCTGTCGGCGACCTTGAACGCTTGACCGGGCGTATCGGGCTTGGCCGCGCCGGACCGCGCGATGTCGCCCGTCTCGGACACTCCCTATCTTCGGGCGAGCGGGCCGTGGCGTTGTTGGCGAATGAGACCTCGTTGCCGGACCTGCTCGTCCCCGCCGCGGCACAATGTCCGCCGGAAGGACTGGCGGCCTTGATCCAGCAGACCATCGACGAGCAGGCACCGGGTACGCTCGGCGAGGGCAGCGTGATCCGCGACGGGGCCGACGTCGAAATTGATCGGCTGCGGGCTCTGTTGCGGGACACGCGCGGGCATATGGCTGCGCTGGAGGGCCGCGAGCGCGCGGCGACCGGCATTTCGTCGCTCAAGATCCGGCACCATCGCGCACTCGGCTGGTTTTTTGACGTCACCAAGGCAAATCTGAAACTCGTGCCGGAGCGCTGGACACGACGACAATCCCTTGTTTCGGGGGAACGCTTCTCAAGCCCTGACCTGCTCGAACTTGAGCGCGATCTGGGGCAGGCCGAAGCGCGCTGTCTCGAGCGAGAGGCCGTTCTTTTTGGCGAGCTTGTCCTCCAGATCGGCCAGCATGAGGCTCATCTGGCGGGAGTGGCGCGTTGGTTTGGAACTCTTGATGCTTTGCAGAGCTTCGCCGAAGTGGCGCATCGCTACGGCTACCAGCGTCCTATGATGCACGCGGGGCACGCCCTCGAAATCCGCGAAGGTCGTCATCCGGTGGTCGAGCGGACGTCTGCAGCCGGTCGGTTTGTCGCCAACGATGTCGCGCTCGATGGCGAGCGGCGCCAGATCATCGTCCTCACCGGCCCTAATATGGCCGGCAAAAGCACCTATTTGCGTCAAGTGGCGCTGATCGTGCTGATGGCGCACGCCGGCAGTTTCGTGCCGGCCGAGGAGGCAAGGATTCCGCTGACTGATCGCATCTGGACGCGCGTTGGTGCCTCGGATGATCTGGTCGCGGGCGATTCAACCTTTATGGTCGAAATGAAGGAAACCGCCGCCATTCTCGGCAACCTCTCGCCCCGCAGTCTCGTCATCCTGGACGAGATCGGTCGTGGCACCAGCACTTACGATGGGATTGCGATTGCGTGGGCGGTGGCCGAGTACCTGCATGACGTCGAGGCGGTGGCGGGGGCGCGACCCAAAACGCTTTTCGCCACACATTTCCACGAATTGGTTGGGCTGGCAGAGACTCACGCCCGCGTGCATAACGCGAGCGTTGCCGTGAAGGAGTGGCGCGACGAAGTGCTTTTCCTGCGGCGGGTGGTTCCGGGGCCGGCCAGTCGGAGCTATGGGATCGCGGTGGCTCGTTTGGCCGGGATTCCCAATGCCGTCGTCGCACGCGCTCGGGTTTTGCTCGAGCGGCTGGAGCAGGGCGAAGGTGTGCCGGGCTCTGGTGCGCGCAAGGCCGCGGCCGCGACACCGCAGCTTGAACTTTTTGCGGCCCGCCCGCAGGGTTTACGCGAAGAGATTGCGGCTCTTGAGGTCGAGGGCATGACGCCACTCGAGGCGCTCAATACGCTGCATGATCTGGTCGGAAGGGCACGGGACGCATGAAGGGCCTGGCCGGCGTGAATTTTGTGGCGTCGCCGCCAGGAGGCGCGCGGGTGTGCCGTAGCCCGGGCGCGTGCGGCACGGCACTGGTTTGTCTGTTCCTTAGCCTGTTCTGCGTGGTGGTCGGCGGAGCAAGAGCCGCCAACAACACGGCCATCGTCGATCAGGTGGCCTGGGAACTCAAAGAATCAGGTGCGCAAATCGTCGTCGTGGTGCGTGGCCGGGTCGGCTACTCGTCCCATATGGCTTCGGCCGACGTCGGACTGGGCCTGGCGCCGCGGGCCTATGTCGATCTCAGTCCGGCCCGCTTGGGTAGCCAGATTTCGCGAGAGCCCATTGCCGTCGGCGATGCGCTGGTGACGCGCATTCGAATCGGCCAGTTCGACCCTCAAACGGTGCGGATCGTCGTCGACCTCGAGCGTCCGGCGCGCTTTGACGTGCAGACCTCGTCGGATCCGCCACGCATCGTGCTGCGGCTCGATGCCCTGGCGAAAGCCCCGACGCCGGCCCCGACCGTCGCCAGCCGGGCGCGTAACGCGGCTCCTGTGGAAGTGCTCTCGCTGCGCAAAAATATCGGCAAGACGGCGCGCGCAAAACGCCGGCCGGTCGTGCTTGCAACGCCTCGCGGTCTGCGTTCCCGGATCAAAATCGTGGTGGATCCCGGCCATGGCGGCAAGGATCCGGGCGCGAGCGGCGTTGCTGGCCGACCCGAGAAGGCCATCACCTTGACGATTGCGGAGCAGGTCGCCGAACAATTGGCGGCTCAGCCCGATACCGACGTGGTGCTGACACGCACCGACGATTCCACGCTCACGCTTGAGCAACGGACCGCCATCGCCAATGCCCAGGGGGCCGATCTTTTCATCTCGATCCATGCCAATGCCAGCCGCAATTCACGGGCCCGCGGCATCGAGACCTACACCCTCAACAACACCAAAGATGCCGCGACGATCCGATTGGCCGCGATGGAAAACGGTCTCGATCTGACCGGCGCCGGTGAAGAGAAAGGTGATCTGGCCTTCATCCTGAGCGATCTGGTCCAGACCGGGAAGGCGGAGGAGTCCGAAGCTCTCGCCCGCTCGGTGCAGGATGAGTTGGTGGCGCACCTGCGCCCCGATTGGGCGGGTATCGACGATCTCGGCGTGAAGAAGGGCCCCTTCTACGTGCTGGTCGGGGCCTATATGCCTTGTATTTTGGTCGAGACGGGGTTCCTGACCCACCGCGAGGAGGGCCGCCGACTGGCGACGCCGCGCTACCAGAAGGCGATCGCTGCCGGCCTGGCCGCGGGCATCGTGAATTTCCTGCGTTCTGCCAGTCGGGATCGGACGCTGTAGATGACAGTTGCAGAAAGTCTACTTGCGCCATCACTGCCCGAGTTGCCGAATCCCGAAACCGACCGGGATCTGGGGACGGTTGCGCGCGAGTTTGTCAAAGAGGCCCGCGAAGGGCTTGAGACCTACCATCATGCCGGAGCGTCCGGCGCCTGGGGCGTCGATTGGTGGACCGGCGCCATCGACCGACTGATCTCCTTTTTATACGACGCTGCGGGAATCCGCTTTGGTCTCCGCAATGTCCGGCTTGATCAACGCTGTGCGATCCTGGCCCAGGGTGGTTACGGCCGCGGTGAGCTGAATCCACATTCGGATCTTGATCTACTGGTCCTGCATCCGGGGCGGGTTGGACCCTTCGTCGAAACCGTGACCGAAACGATTCTTTATGCCCTCTGGGATGCCCGAATGGGGGTCGGTCACGCCGTGCGTTCGATCCGCGATTGCGTCCGGCTGATGGACGAGGACTTCAAGATTCGTACGGCCTTGCTGGATCTGCGTCCGTTGGTCGGCGACCAGGAGCTTTCGACCGAGGGGCGGCGGGTGCTGGCGCAGGAGATTGGGACCCGGGGTGTGCCGCGTTTCTTGCGCGAAAAGCTTGCTGAAAGCGAAGCCCGGAATGCGGCCTTTGGCGATTCTGTTTATCTTCTTGAGCCAGAAGTAAAGGAGGGCGCTGGTGGCCTGCGCGATCTGCATACCGCGCTCTGGATCTCGAAGGTCAAGTTTAAGGTTTTTGGATTTGCCGAGCTGCCCGGCAAGGGCATCATCACGCCTGGCGATCTCGAGGAGATCCTCGCAGCGCGCGACTTTCTGTTGCGGGTGCGGACCTCGATGCATCTGCTTGCGGCCGGGCACCAGGACAGGCTGACCTTCGATCTGCAGGACGCCGTCGCTGATGACCTCGGCTATCGGGTGGACCTCGAGAAGAATCTATCCGCCACCGATCTGCTCTTGCGCGACTATTATCTCATGGCATCGGTGGTGGGTCGACTCTCGCGAGCGGTGATTGCGCGGGCCGTGGAGCCTTCGCGGTCCTATCGCATCATCGGGCGGCTGCGCAGTCGGACCATCCGGCCCGGGGTACGAATCGAGAGTGGCGAATTGCAACTCATCGACTCTGGATCTCTGGCTGAAGATCCGCTCGAGATTCTGCGGATATTCAGCGACTGCCAACGCCACGGGGTTCGGCTGGCGTCGGCGCTTGAAGAGAAGGTCCGCGAGAGCGCTTCCGGTATCGGCGACGTTCAGCGCGCCGAGGGCGAGCTGAACGGGCTCTTTCTGGATATTCTGCGCTACCCACGAAGAGTTTGGGTGACGCTGGCCGAGATGCATCGCCTCGGCGTGCTCTCGCGCATTCTGCCGGAATGGGAGCACCTGCGCTGCCTGGTGCTGCGCGATGTTTTTCATGTCTATACAGTAGATCAGCATTCGCTCCGGCTGATTCGTGAATTCGAGAGTCTCCGCGACGGCGAACACTCGATCGAGCTGCCGCTGCTCACCCAGGTGGCGCGCGAGGTCGAGCGCCCCGAGCTGCTCTGTCTGGCGATGATGCTTCACGATGTCGGCAAGGGTCTGGGCGGTGGCCATTCCGAGAAGGGTGCTGAGATGGCGCGCCATATTGGTGAGCGCCTCGGCTTTGATCCAGATGGGCTGGCGGAATTGCAGTTTCTCGTCCGGGAGCATCTGACCTTGGCGCACCTTGCCGAGCACCGCGATTTCCAGGACGAGAAGCTGGCAATCGAATTGGCCCGCCTGGTAGGCGGCCCCGAGGCCTTGCGGCGACTTTTCCTTTTGACGTATGCCGATATGCGGGCAACCGGACCCAAGATGTGGAGCGCCTGGAAGGATATGCTGCTCGGCGAGGCCTATGTGCGCGTGCAGGAAGTCTTCCAGCGGGGCTTTGAGCCCGAGGATCGGGCGGGAAGGATCAAGCGGCTGGGCGAGCGTCTTCGCGAGCGGCTCTCGCGACCGGCATCGGGCGCTGTGGGCGGGGTTGGCCTGCGACAGATGGAGGAGTTCATCGCGGCGATGCCGCCAGCCTATGTGCTCGCGGCCTCTGACGACGATCTTATCGCTGACGCCGAACTGATGCAGCGCGCCCAGCGGGACGGTCTGGCAACTCGCATCGTGCACCAGCCCGAGCGGGAACATTCAACCTTTACGGTGGTGACAAGCGACCGGCCGGGATTGTTCGCGACGCTCACCGGCGTCATCGCCGCTTGCGGGATGAATGTGCTGAGTGCCCGCATCACCACGTCTCAGGGGGATTGGGCGGTCGACACCTTTCGGATTTCGCTGCCGGGTGGGGGCAAGGCCCCCGATGAAGATCGCTGGCAACGGCTCTTCGACTTGACGGAGGCGGTGCTCTCGTCGCGCCGATCGCTGGCGGATGTGCTGCCGCGAACCCGCGGCCCCAGCGTTCTCGATCGGCGCCCGGCGAGGGCGGCGGTGCTTGATGTTCTGCTCGACGAGACGTCGTCGGACGAGTTTTTGGTTGTTGAAGTCTATGCCCCGGACCAGGTGGGCCTACTGCATCGGATTGCCGACGCGCTCTTCAAGCTTGGCCTTGAAATACATCAGGCCAAGATATCGACCACCATCAATCAGGTGCTGGACGTCTTCTATGTGACCGAGACGGGCGGCCGGAAGAGTACCCGCGGTGCCGAGATCCGCAGCCGGGTTCTGGAGGCTTTGCAATTCTCTCCGGGAGACGACGCGAGGGGCGAGAGTGGCAAGCCCGTGGCTTCGGGTACCGTTTCCGGATCGGCCAGCGGCGGCATTTGAATGCATTTCGATGCCCTGGTCGATCGTTGGCTTGAGCGACTGATGCTCGAGGTCGGCGCCTCGCCCCGGACACGCGAGGCCTATGCCTGCGATCTGCGCACCTTCGGCCGCTTCGTCGAGCAGGAAATCGGCGAGATCGAGATTGAATCGATCGGGCGGGAAACGATCCTGCGCTTCCAGGCCTTCGAGGCAAAGGGCGGCATTGGTGCCCGGACCCAGGCGAGGCGGCTTTCGGCGTTGCGCGGGCTCTGGCGTTTTGGTCAGGCCGAGGGCTTGCTGCACGACGATCCACTCGCCGAGATCCGGCAGCCGCGCCTGCCACGTCGGTTGCCGGCCGTGCTCTCGGGCCCCGCTGTCGAGAGCCTGATCAAGGCTTGCGACCATACGCCGACCCCGCAGCGCGATCGCGCCTTGATCGAGGTGCTCTATGGAGCCGGTCTACGGGTGAGCGAGGCCGTCGGTCTGAAGCTCGACCAGGTCTATCTTCAGGAGCGGGCCCTGCGGGTGCGCGGCAAGGGCGATAAGGAGCGTCTCGTGCCTCTCGGCCGGGCCGCCAAGACGGCGCTGACGCAGTACCTCGACGGCGAGCGGTCGCGTCGGGTGGTGAGTCCACGAATCGACCACGTCTTTGTTTCCCCGCGCGGCCGGGGTCTGACCCGACAGGCGGTGTTCGCTTTGTTGCGTCGTCTTGGAGTTCGGGCGGGGATCGAGATCCCACTTTCCCCGCACGGGCTGCGACACGCGTTTGCGACCCATCTGGTCGAGGGCGGGGCCGATCTCCGTGCCGTGCAGACGCTCCTTGGACATGCGAACATCGCAACAACCGAGGTCTATACACATGTGAGCCGCGGTCATCTGGCGCGGGTGCATGAGGCGCACCATCCCCGCGACCGGGTCGCGGGCCGAAAACGCGGTCGCACGACGGGGAGAGGGTTTTGAGCGAGGCAAGAGGGGAGCTTCCGGCGGATTCAGTCGTGGTCAGCGGGATGCGCCCGACCGGGCGGCTCCACCTGGGCCACCTGCTCGGCACCTTGCGTAATTGGGTGGCCTTGCAGGAGCGCTATCGCTGCTTTTTCTTCGTTGCCGATTGGCACGTCCTGACCACGGATTACGAGGGACCTCGCGATGTCGAGGCCAATGTCCGCGATATGGTGGCGGATTGGTTGGCGGCAGGTCTCGACCCCGAGCGCAGCGTGATCTTTCGTCAATCCGATGTTCCGGAGCACGCCGAACTGGCCCTGCTGCTCGGCATGATCACGCCGCTTGGCTGGCTGGAGCGAAATCCGACCTACAAAGAACAGCGCGAGCAACTCGCGGGTCGCGATCTCTCGACCTTTGGTTTTCTGGGCTATCCGGTTCTGCAGGCTGCCGATATTCTGCTCTACCATGGGGCGGGGGTCCCGGTCGGGATCGACCAGGTGCCGCATATCGAACTCACCCGCGAGATCGCACGCCGCTTCAATCATCTCTACGGCCCAACTCTGGTCGAGCCGAAAGCGCTCCTCTCCGAGGCGGCCAGGGTGCCTGGGCTCGATGGTCGCAAGATGAGCAAGAGTTACGGCAATACGGTGGCGCTCGACGAGGATCCGGCCGTCATCGAACGCAATATGGGGAAGATGGCGACCGATCCCCGCCGCGCTCGTCGCACCGACCCCGGTGACCCAAAAGATTGTCCCGCCTTCGATCTACACCGCGTCTACTGCACTCCGGCGGAAATCGATTGGGTACGGCAGGGCTGCACCACCGCCGGCATCGGTTGTCTTGACTGCAAGAAGGTGATGATCCGCCACGTTGTTGCCGACTTGGCACCGCATCGCGAGCGACGCGCGCAGCTGGCCGCCGATCCGGCGGCGATCGATGCGATTCTGGCCGCCGGTGCCGAGCAGGCTGCAAGGGTGGCACGCGCGACCATGGCGCAGGTTCGGGACGTGCTCGGCTTCGGTCGCGTCGGAACGCCTCAGGAGTAGAAAAGCCTCGTCAACCAATCGGCCACGCAGGCCGGCTTGGTCTCGCCCTCGATTTCAATGATGACGGTGCGGGTGGTTTGCAGGCTGTTGGGATCTTTGAGCTGCACATCGGAGATCACCGACGAGGCCCTGATCCGTTTGCCGACGCGCACCGGGCTGATGAAGCGGACCTTGTCGAACCCATAGTTCACACCCATGGTCAGGCCCTTGACGATCGAGCTATCACCGGGGATCGAAATTACCAGCTTGCTCAGCATCGAAAGCGTCAGGAAGCCGTGCGCGATCGTGCCGCCGAAAGGCGTGGCCTTTGCGGCCTCCGGATCGACGTGGATGAACTGATGGTCATGCGTGACGTCGGCAAACTGGTTGACCTGAGCCTGGGTGATCTCGAACCATTCGCCTATGCCCTCGGGCTTGCCGAGTTTGCTCGTGAGGGTTTCGACTGCGGTTTCTGCGTTCGTTGCCATCGGGAGTGGCTAACTTGTCGGGTGCCGGTGCACCACACCAGAGCCCGCGCGGCTGGAGGCGGGGGTCGGCTTATGGTCCAAGCATGGCCACGGACGGAGAATGACCATGCCAGACGACCCCCGGAAAAACGGCGACCTGCGCCAGCGGATTGAGGATGGCGCGCGTAGCCGCGCGAACCGGGCCTCGCCGCTTCATCTCCGACGCACGAGCGGGCTGCGCCCGGAGTTCGAGGCTCTCGCCGAGGCGCTCGTCGGCTTGCGCGTGCAGATGGGGCATTTTGGCGAAGTGCGCTCGAATCGCGCCGGCCTTGGCGGGCGGCTGGAGCTACTTGCAAAGCGTTTGTTACGAAAGCTCGTACGTCGCCACCTCGACCAGCAGCAAGCGGTGCAAATTGCGCTGGCACAGGTTCTTGACCGACTGACGGCGCTCCTGATCAATCAGGCCACGCTCTTGGATGAGAATGTAGAGCGGCTTCAGGATGAGGCGTTGCGGCGCGATTCCCGCGAGCCGGGGGCCTAGTTTGCGGATCCACCAGCTTCTGGCGAGCCTCGAATTCGGCGATGCTGTGGCCCGGGAGGCGCTGGCGATCCAGCGCCAGCTTCGCGCCTGGGGTCATGCCTCCGAGATCTTTGTCGGCCAGCGGCATCCGCGGGCGACCGAGGCGACACGGGTACTCGAGGATCTTGCCGCCGAGAGCGAGAGTGCCGTGCTTTACCACCATGCCTTTTGGTCGGAGCGGATCGATCGCTGTCTTCGCGAGTATCCCGGTCCGATCGGCATGGTCTATCATAATATCACCCCGGCTCATTTCTTTGCGCCCTACAATGAGGAGCTGCAGGACTCCGCATTGCGGGCTCGTGCCGCACTCGAGCCATTGCGGACGCGGGTGGTGGCCTCGGCCACGGCGTCGGACTTCAACCGGCGCGAGCTTGAGGCGCTGGGGTTTTCTGGCGTGGGGATTCTGCCGTTTCCGCTCGAGCTTGAGGATTTCGTCGGCACCGAACCCGACCCCGGAGTGCTGTCCCGCTATTCAGACGGGCAGAGCAATTTTCTTTTCGTCGGCCGTCTGGCGCCCAATAAGCGCCAGGAGGACGTCATTCGTGTTTTCGGCTGGTACAATCGCTTCGTCAACACGGCCTCGCGTTTGTTGCTGGTCGGTGCGGCGCCGGAAATCGACGCCTACCGGGAGGATCTGCTCCGGGTCGCGCAATCGGTCGGGGTGGCAGACGCGGTCGTCTTTGCCGGCAAGGTAACGTTTGCCGAGTTGGTGGCGTATTATCGGGTTGCAGATCTTTTTCTTTGCATGAGCGAGCATGAGGGTTTTTGCGCACCCTTGATCGAAGCGATGGCATTCGATGTGCCGGTGCTGGCCCGCGATTGCGGCGCGGTTGGCGAGACCCTGGGAGATGCCGGGATATTGCTGCCTGGGGGTGGGGTGCCACCGGCAGCCGAAGCCGCCGCGCTTCTGCTTTCGGATGCAAGCGTGCGGCAGGCCGTGCTGCAGCGGCAACGCATGCGTCTCGCGACCTTCAGCGGCGATGGCTTTGTAGTCGGACTTCGAACTCTGGTAGACCGGCTGCTTGGCGGGGAAGGTGGCTCTTCAGTCCTCTAAATCTTTTTGCTTGTCGAAAGTTTCTGGATTCTCGCGCGGGCGCTCGAGCCTGTCCGCCAGGGAATCGAGCTTGTCGCTGATCGTCTGAAGCCGCTCCTCCAGTTCTTCGTGCGAGAGTTCGATCGTGCGGACCACGCCGTCCTGCAGACGAAGAGCCATTCGTTTCACGAAACCCAGCACACCGCCGAACACCTCGCGATGGGAAGAAAACTGAAATTTCAGTGCCCGACTGCGCAGATCGCCGGTCTCGCCGGGTCGGAGCATTGCCCGGTAAGCACGGAGATCGTAGCGGGTGACGAAATGGGGGTTGGTATCGCGGGGAAGGTCGTTCATGATGTGGCTCTGCGGCGCCGGCAGAGCATCGGCGCGAAGCAGCGCCTCGCGAATCGCGTCGGCGATGGCAGCCGTCGGGGCGGTCGGCCCGCCGTCGATGATCGGGTTTGCCAAATCAATGCCAGCTTGCGCGACCAAAGAGCCGAGTTTTTGCGCGACCATTCGTGAGGAGAAACGCGGGAGGATGACCTGTCGCTGCCAGTCGATGATTGCAGCCCGGCTGTCGGGAGCGATTGCCGCGAGAATTCGCCGGGCGATCGTCAGCGGGTCGAGTTCGTCGACGCCGAGGGGATGCTCGTTGAGCACCTCTGCAACCGCGCTGCTGCGATAGCCGACGACCGGCAAGCCGTGCGCCATCGCCTCCAGGATAGGCAGCCCGAAGCCTTCGTGCTCGGAGAGGCCGACAAAAACATCGGCGTTTCTGTAGTGTCGGCTCAGGTCGTCCTGGCTGATCTCGCCCGGCAAATCGAGGTCAATTGCGAGTCGGCTGGCCAGGGCCCGGATCTCGGCCGGGTAGCCTGGCATATCGGCGTCCGCCCGACCCGGAAAAATTACCTTGATAGGGCGGCCCGAGAGCGCACGCAGGGCCGCGGCAGCGGCGAGAACGTGTAGATGACCTTTATGGGGAACGATCCTTCCGACAAAGAGGAGACGCAGCGGCGACCTGGCCTCGATGTTCGATGCCTCAGCACCAGGAGGTGCCGGTTCCGCTTCGACGTCAAGCAGTGGCGAGGCCGGTTGCAAGACATCCACGCGTGCCGGATCGAGGCCGAGAACAGTCAACTGACGTCGTGAAAACTCCGAGTTGACCCAGAAGCGGGCTTGCGGCATCGCCACGGCGCTGCGCAGGATCTCCTCGAAGCCGCGCACTGTCTTATGGGTGGGGAAATGGGAGTAGGGCGCAAAGAACCAGGGCGGCGTGTTGTTGTGCCAGCGCAACGCAACCGGAGCCTGCGCCCGGCGGAGCAGGGCTTCGGCCTCCTTCCAGCCATCGACCCAATGGTAGATGATAAGGCCGGGATCCTCGCGCAGCGTCGCTTCGAACTCGCCAAAGGGCTGCACCGGGACGCAAGGATAATGCGCCGGGTCGAAACGCTCGGCGAAAATCGAGACCTCGACCCCCTGCGCGCGCAGCAGGCGGTAATGCAGGGCCGCGTCCCAGGCGATCGAGTCCGCCCGCAGATACATGCCTTCGATCAGCAGATGAACCCGGCGGCCCATATGAGCCGGGTAGCAGTTGGTGGCCGGGATCTGAACCACCATGCGCCGCCTCCGGGAGGGTGCTTGCGGGCGATGTCGGATTGACTCGCGGGCCTCAGGGCCGAGCAACGACACCTGCTCGCTGCGGGAGGCCGGTCTCGGGGTGCGCCGGATTGACTCGCGCGCCAGACCGGGCGACCTTGCCTTGGAGCCGGGCGATGGCGGGGCGGCAGCCCTGGTCTCCCGGCCCATCAAGCCAAAATGAAGATCATCTTTATTGCTCCGCTCGAGAGACCCTTGCGACCGCTGGCGCTGGCGATGCCGCGCACGCTGGAGATCGAAATCATCGCCACCTGCGCTGCCGACTCCGGAACCTGGTCAGACGCAGACGATCCTGGGCTGAGCTGGCTTGGCACCATCGCGATCCGGCGCTTTCGGGTCGATCACCCGCGCGTACCCGAGCTTGTGACGCGACTGGAGAGGGCCATGGGGACTGCTGCTGCCAGCGAGGACCTGGAGCGGCGCTGGATCTGGGAAAGCGGTCCAAATTCGTGGTTGTTACTCGACTATTTGGCACACTTGAGCCCAACGATCGACGCGGCGGTGTTTTTCGGCCTGAATGCGGCAACCACTATTCTTGGTTTGCCGCTTCTCGGAGAGCGGGCCATTCTGGTGCCGCAGATCGACGCGCTCCCCGGCGGGAGGCCGCTTCGTCCATCGCTTCACCGGGTCGCGGCGCAGGCTGCTGCGATCCTCTGTAGCAGCGAGGCCGAGCGCTGTGTTCTTGGCAGCCGACTCGCGCCTCGTCTGGGCACACGGGTTGGCCCGCTCGAGCAGAGGCTGCCCGAGCTTCTCGAGCAATTTCGTAGCAGTGCCGAGGTCGCCGGTTTCGGGCGATCGGTAGCTGAGTCCGGGATCGCTGGTCCAGACAAGAGCAATGTTTAGACGAGGTTTCTTGCGAGGCCTCGCCCTCGGCGCTCTGGCCCTGATCGTCTTCTATGTGGTCGGCGAGAGCAGCGTTCGGCTCTTCGATGTCGTCGATCGGCTCAACGGTTTCCCGCGTCGGCTCTATATCGTCGACGCCGACGAGCCGCGCTACCGACTTCGGCCCGGCCTCGACGAAGTCGCGCGCGGTGTCCGTGTGCGGACCAATCGGCAGGGCTTCCGGGGCCGCGAACTGAAAGATGTGCCCGAACTGGGGCGGGAGCGGATTCTTGTGCTCGGCGACTCGGTTGCTTTCGGCTACCGACTCGAGGAGGAGCAGGCTTTCCCGGTCCTGCTCGAGCAGGAACTCGCCAAGCGGTCGCCCGCGCCGGTCGAAGTGCTCAATGCCGGGGTTGAGGGCTACAACACCCGGGCTGAACTGGCGTTGCTGCGCAAGGATGGATTCAGGCTTCAGCCCCGCACGGTGATCGTGCTCTTCAACCTGAACGATTTCGACGATACGCCGAGCCTCGGTGCACGGGGGGTGCTGATGCAGGGCCCCCCGGCCAGTCGCTGCAGCCTTTGGCTGGCGGAACATTCCGAACTTTATTTATTGTTGGACGCGCTGGTACGAAGGCGTGCGGCCATTTTTCTAAGTGCAGGATCCGATGGCTCTGGCTATTCCGACCTCGACAGATTCGTCTCGGCCCTGCGTAAACAGGTTTGGCGCGAGCCCGACGACGGTCGCCTGAATACGATGGTCGACTCGCTGCGCGCCTTGCGCGACGAGACTGCGGCGCGTGGCATCCGTCTCGTTTTCGTGATCGTGCCCGACGGGGACCAGATAGGGACCGACGAAGCCGATCTCTCGCCTCAGAAAAGGCTCGGTATGCTCTGCGAGGAGGAGGGCCTCGATTGCCTCGACCTACGAGGGGCCTTCGAGGCGATGGCCGCCGAGCCGCTCTTCTTCGACATCATGCATCCAAATGCGGCTGGCCACGGCATCCTTGCGGTCGAAGTTGCCGCCCATCTGACAAAAGATTGAAATCGTCGAAGCTTCGGGATTGACGACGAAGAGGAGAGAGACCATGCGAGACCGGTTGTTCATCGACGGCGCTTGGCAGAGTCCCAGCCGGGGCGGCAGCCTTGCGGTCGTCAATCCCGCGACCGAAGAGGTTTTTCATCAGGCACCGGCCGGAACCGCCGAGGATGTCGATCGTGCGGTGGCTGCCGCCCGCCGGGCCTTTGATGGCAGTTGGGGATCTCTGAAGGGCGGCGAACGGGGCGCCTATCTGGCCGCGATGGCCGAGGCCATCCTCGTTCGACGTGAGGAATTGGCGCGACTCGAAGTGCTCGATAATGGCAAGCCGCTCGCCGAGGCGCTCTGGGATGTGGACGATGCTGCGGCCTGCTTCGAGCTTTACGCAGGTTTGGCCCGAGAACTTGACGACGGAGCCGAGAGGCTGCTGAAAGTTCCTGATGCCCGTTTCGTCTGCCGGGTGCGGCAGATGTCGGTTGGGGTGGTGGGTCAGATCATCCCCTGGAATTATCCACTCTTGATGGCGGCCTGGAAGGTGGCCCCGGCGCTGGCGGCCGGGGCCACCACTGTGCTCAAGCCTTCTGAGCTGACGCCGCTGACGGCGCTGGAACTCGGTGCCATCGCCGAGGCGGTCGGTCTGCCGCCGGGCGTCTTGAACATCGTCACCGGGACGGGTCCCGAGGCCGGTCAAGCACTTTCGCACCATCCGGGAATCGACCGGCTGGCCTTTACCGGCTCTGTCCCGACCGGCACCCTGGTCATGACGGCGGCGGCGCAAGCCATCAAAAATATTTCACTTGAGCTGGGTGGAAAGTCGCCCTTCATCGTTTTTGCCGACGCCGATCTGGAGGCCGCAGTGGAGTGGATCCTGTTCGGGATCTTCTGGAATCAGGGGCAGGTCTGCAGCGCCACCTCGCGGCTTTTGATCGAGGCCTCGCTGGCGCCGCGCCTGCTCGAGCGGCTGGTCGAAGAAGCCCGCCTGATCCAGATCGGTGATGGCCTCGCAGCGGGCACTCTGCTTGGCCCGCTGGTCTCGAAGGGCCAATACGAGAGGGTCTGTGGCTTCGTCGATTCCGCGCGGGGGGAAGGGATCCGCTTGCTCACGGGAGGGGGCCGACCGCGCGACCTCGATCGCGGTTTCTATTTCGAGCCGACCATCTTCAGCGATGTGCCGACAGATTCTGAACTCTGGCGGGAGGAGATTTTCGGCCCGATTCTGGCTGTACGAACCTTTCGCCATGAGGCCGAGGCGATTCGATTGGCCAACGATACCCGCTTCGGCCTGGCCGCGGCCGTGATGTCGTCGGATCTCGAACGAGCCAATCGTGTCGCCCGCAAGCTCCGGGTCGGCATTGTCTGGGTGAATTGCTCGCAGCCGACCTTTGTTGAGGCGCCCTGGGGCGGGATGAAGCAAAGCGGCATTGGCCGGGAACTCGGGGAATGGGGGCTCGCCAATTACCTCGAGACGCAGCAGATCACCGAGTACCAGAGCGCCGAGCCCTGGGGTTGGTACCTGAAGAGCTGGTCCGCGCGCGTTTAGGCCCAATACCCCAAGCCGCGCGCCAGGCAGGTCTGGGGTTGGTACCTGAAGAGCTGGTCCGCGCGCGTTTCAGCCATCGAAGACCTCATCAACCACGTCGAGGCAGCGGTCGATGATCGCGAACCCCTCCTCGAGTTGGCTTTGGCTGATCGAGAGCGGCGGGTTGGTCATGAAGTAATTCCAGCGGACGAAGGTGTAGAGTCCCGCGTCGAGCAGCTTCTGGCTGAAGATCTGCATCGCCGGATGGCTGCCGTTGTAGGGGGCGATCGGCGTGCCCGCCGAATCCTTTCGTAACTCGACGACGCCGAAGAGGCCGATGTTGCGGTGGGTGGCGACGCAGGGATGGCGGGCCTGCAGCTTCTCCATCTCGGCTCGCATCACTGGCTCGAGTCGCGCGGCATTCCCGATCAGATCTTCGTCAAGCAGTACATCAAGTACGGCATCGGCCACTTCCAGGCAGAAGGGATGGGCATTATAGGTCAGCCCGCCGTAGAAAACATTTTTGCGGAAATGGTCGGCGATGCGCCGCGACAGTCCCACCGCGCCCAGCGGCGCGTAAGAGGAGGTGAGACCCTTTGCCATCGTGACGATATCGGGGACGATGCCGCCGTGTTGGAAGGCAAAGAGCTTGCCGGTGCGGCCGAAGCCGGCCATCACTTCGTCGCAGATCAGCAGGATGCCGTGCCGGGACAGAAGCTCCTTGAGACCGGACAGGTAGCCCGGCGGCGGAATCAGGATGCCATTGCTGCCAACCACACTCTCGATGATCATCGCGGCGATGGTCTGTGGTCCCTCGTAGGTGATAATTTCTTCGAGATACGTCAGATTGTTGCGGGTGATCGCTTCGGGATCGTCACCAAAG
The DNA here is from genome assembly GCA_009885395.1 of Deltaproteobacteria bacterium. Taxonomy (GTDB): domain Bacteria; phylum Desulfobacterota; class Binatia; order UBA12015; family UBA12015; genus SXLG01. The sequence goes on from VFKT01000291.1 coordinate 15,836, forward strand.
GAATATTTAAGGGGCCAGGGGTCCATCACCCGGATGACACCCGGCATCCCAGGCTCATTGGCCCAGCGGCGCGGATCGCCCGTGAGTTGCAGCATCGCATTGGTGCCACCGTGGTAGCTCCGGTAGCGCGACAGGATCTTCTGGCGACCGGTGAAAAGCCGCGCGGCGCGGATCGCGTTCTCGTTGGCCTCCGCGCCACCAAGGGTGAAGAAGAAGACATCGAGATCGCCGGGACAAAGATCGGCCAACCGCTTCGAGACGCGCGCGCGGATTTCGGTCGCGGTTCCCGGATGGGCGAAAAGCAGTCCGTCACAGGCTTTTTTCATTGCCGCCACGACGCGCGGATGGGAATGGCCGATATTCACGCTCATGAGCTGGCTGTTGAAGTCGAGGATGCGCCTGCCGGCGGCGTCGAACATATGCACGCCCTCGGCGCGGACCACCGGCAGGGGATCGACGGCGTCGGTTGCCGACCAGGAATAAAGCGAGTGCTCGAGGCAGAGCTTTATGATTTCTGTGCCGTCCATCGTCTCGTTGTTTTCTTCGTCTCTCGATGCGTCGGGTAGGCCTGCTCGGGGGAGGGCGTCGGGGGATCAGCTCATCCAGTTGGCATCACGCTGCAATGCCCATTTACTAGAAATTTTTCGTTGACGTGTCCAGAAACGGTAGCCGTCCCAGCCGGTGAGGTTGCCGTGACCGAAACACGAATCGTTCCAGCCGCCGAAGCCGAAGGGCTCACGCGGCACCGGGACTCCAATATTGACGCCGCACATCCCCGCTTCCACATTATCCATGACGCGTTGCGCGACAGCCCCCGAAGTGGTGTAGACGCTGGCGGCGTTACCGTAGCGGTTGGAATTTTCGATGGTCAGAGCGCTTTCGAGGTTCGGTACCCGGATCACCGAGAGCACGGGACCGAAGATCTCTTCGCAGGCAGCAGGGCTGCCGGGGCTGACGTGGTCAAGAATCGTCGGACCGACCCAGTAGCCGGCCTCGGTCGGGCGAGCGCTGCGGCCGTCGACCAGCACCCGCGCACCGGCGCGTTCGGCGGCGTGGATGGCGCTTTTGATGCGTGCTTCTGCCGCCGCACTCTGGACGGGACCCATATCGGTGCCGAGGCGAAGAGCCCGGGTGCGCTCGGCCACCGCTTCGATCAGGGCATCGACATCCCCCACGGCCAAGAGCACCGAGGCCGCCATGCAGCGCTGGCCGGCGCAGCCGGTGAAAGAGGCGACGATATTGTCCACGGCTACTGCGGGATCGGCATCGGGGACCAGCAGGAGGTGGTTCTTGGCGCCGCCGAGGCAGAGCGCGCGTTTGCCCGTCGCGCAGGCGCGGCCATAGACTTGACGCGCCACGGCGGTCGAACCGACGAAGCCCAGCGCAGCGATCCCGGGGTGGTCGCAGAGGGCTTCGACGACCGCGCGGCCGCCCTGGACAAGTGAAAAAATACCTGCGGGTAACCCGGCCTCGGCAAAAATCTCGGCCAGCCGGAGCGTCGTGAGGGGGACCCGTTCGGAGGGTTTGAGGATGAAGGCATTGCCGCCGAGCAGGGCCTGCGGCAGCATCCACATCGGCACCATGATCGGGAAATTGAAGGGCACCACACCGGCGACCACGCCGAGGCTTTCGTAAACCACTTCACAGCTGACGCCACGGCTGACTTCGAGCTGGTCTCCCGACGCCAGATTCGGCAGCGAGCAGCCGTATTCGAGGCATTCGATCGCTTTCCGGACCTCGGCCTCAGCCTCGGAAAAAATCTTGCCGTTCTCGTGCGAAATCAGCCATGCAAGTTCTTCCAGATCGCGCAGCAGCAGATCACGCGTGCGGTAGAGCATTTGCGCGCGGTCGCGGATCGGGATCTCGCGCCAATTGCGGGCGGCAGCGCTGGCCGCGGTGACGGCCAGGTCGACATCTGCCGCGCTGGAGAGGGCGACGCGTGCCATTGGCCGTCCCCAACGGGGGTTCGGCACGTCAAGGCTCTCGGCTTGAGTGTCCAGCGGCTCGCGCCAACTGCCGCCGATCCAGTTCCGGGCCGACGCGTACTCCGTGAAGGCATGGGAACGGGCGGAAAAGGGTGGGAGCTGCATGGGTGTATGACGCAAGCGGCCTTACAGAAACGCCGTCTTGGCCTGCTTGCGGCTAGCATCGTTGAAGCCTCACCTTCAACGAGTCCTTCGGGTGCAGGGCCCAGGCTGCAGGATATCAGCTTGAACCGATGGCCAAGGTTCCTACCAACAGGAACGACCCTTGGTGGTCCCATAAGCGCGTGGGCGACGACAGGGTCGATTGGGCGGCGGAGAGCGCCCGCACCAGGCCGGACAGACAGGCGTGAAGTGCCGGAGGGCGGGACGCGGATGACACGATGAGTCAGGTTCCGAACGCAAGGCGCGTATCGACAAGAGGTCTTGACCGCTCTGGGCGAAAGCCGATAGAACCAACCACGACTTGGCCCTGCCGGTTCGCATCGCGGTGCTGTTGCGTCGGACAGGAGCAATAACCCGAACTGGAGGATTTGAATGACCTTTGCGACCCCAACTGGATTCGTCTCCCGTACGCTGGCGCTTGCCGCGGCCGGGGTTCTTCTCTCGAGCTCCGCCTGGGCCTTGGTGCTCACGGAGAAAAGTGCAGCCCAGAAGCAACGTGCCGACATCAACAAACAAGGTGCCGCGTATTTCAAATGCATCGTCAAGGCGACGCTCAAATGTGAGAAAAGCGGTTCGTCAAGTGCGCAGGAATGCAAGCCCAACATGCCGGACGCCTTGGGCACGCCCAGCGCGGATTTTGAGGCTGCCGTTCAATCTTGTAAAGACAAGATTGACTACGGAAAAAAGGGCAGCGGTGATCTCATCGCCGATTATGAGGCAATCGGCTGTCCCGGTGATTGCGATGCGGCGACAATCGGCAATCAGCGTTGCGACGATCTGATAGCGATGCAGGCCATCCAGGAGACTAGCATCCCGGTCTCTGTGAGCCTGCTCGGTTCCCTCCTGCCCGCTTTCTGCGGCATGGACGCAAGCTGCGTCGCAGCAGAAACAACCGGCATGACGGAGTATATACTTGGGTTCTTTGCCTGCAACCTTGCCTGCGAGAACGACTACAAGAACAAGAAGGGCAACGGTGGCCCGACCGATAGCCTGATGCAATGCGCCGCCGGTGACGCCGCTGCAGCACCTGTCTTCAAGACCTGCATCGACGCCGCGTTCGTGAAGGCGCAGAGCAAGGGGCTGAACTTTTCCGTGGCCCTGCGCACCCCTCTCCACGGCCTGCTCAACCCGGTTCTGAACGGTCTGTACAACACGGCGGAGAACTGCGGCGACTGAGGCTTGATCCGAGGGCGGCGGCGTGGGCCGCCGCCCTCGGGCCGAGGTTGTCGAGCGCCTCGGCAACCTCGGGTGGCAGTCCGAGAGACCGATCGTTGAAGTTTACCCGCCCGCTTAATCGAGGCCGTCCCGTCCCGGCCGCGTTGTGGAGGCCTCTCCCGACCGCGCCGGGTCCCGCTTCGCCCGTTGGCGTCGGGGTGGTAGGCAGTCCCCGGTGACCGGCGGGTACAGCGTCAAACTGGATGCTTTTGAGGGGCCGCTGGACCTCCTGTTGCACCTGGTCCGCAAGCACGAGGTGAACCTCTACGAGGTTTCGGTCTCTTCCGTCACCGAGCAATACCTGGTCTATCTCGCCGCAGCGAAGGATCTGAATCTCGATGTCGCCGGCGAGTACCTCTTGATGGCGGCGACACTTATCTTCCTCAAATCCCGCGCCCTCCTGCCGCCCGACGAACGCGAGGAACTGGAAGAGGAAGAGCCGCTCGATCCCGAGCTTGAACTGATCGAGCAGTTGCTCGAGTACGAGCGTTACCAGGATGTCGCCTCCAAGCTCGCGAGCCGGCCGGTGCTCGGGCGGGATGTCTTCCAGCGGACGGTGGTTGAACGAGTCCCCGGTCAGTTCACGGAGCCGTTTCGCGCTCTCACCCCCGGCGATCTGTTGGCCGCACTCAACCATCTGCTCGCCCGCCGGGCCCTGCCGGTGGTCCACCACATCAGCCTCGAACGCATGTCGATTCGCGATGGCCTCGAGCTGGTGCTGGAAGCCCTGCGGGAAAAACCGCGCCGGCGATTTGATGAACTCTTTCCCCTGGATGCCTCCCGGCTGCGGATCGTCGTGACCTTCATGGCGCTTCTCGAGCTGATGAAACACGGGGTTCTGGCTGCCCGGCAGGATGGAAATTTTGGTGAGATCGAGGTCGAACTCCTCCGGGATGTCGATCCTGATTCTTTCTTTGATGTGGATCTGGAAGCGTCCGCCCAATAAACCGGTCGCAAGGTTTGCGACCGGTTGGTGTGATGGAGGTCGAGTTGTCGTCGGTTGAGATGGAAGGCGTGGAGGAGGCAGGTCCTGAAGGCGCGGTGGTGCCTGCGCAGGCGCACGACGAGGCTTCGGCTGAGCCGGGGAGCCACGCGCACGACGGGACCTCGGGGGAGGAACGCGTGCGGGACGCGGAGGACGAGGGGCCTGCCGAGACTCCGGGACCGGCGCGGCCACCGCTCAGCGATCTGCTTGAGGCGGTTCTCTTCGCCGCGGCCGAGCCGCTTGCGGCCAGCCGGATCGCCCGGGCGCTGCCGGGTGTTTCGCGAGCCGAAGTGACGGCCGCGCTCGAGGGTCTACGCGAACGCCTGGAAGCCGACGCGCGCGGCATCCGCCTCTTCGAGGTGGCGGGTGGTTGGCAGTTGCGCTCCGCCGTCGAAATGGCCCCCTGGGTGGCGCGTTTCTTCGACGAAAAGCCGCCGCGTCTGTCGCGGGCCTTCCTCGAAACCGTTGCCGTAGTTGCCTACCAACAACCCTGTACGCGGGGCGAAGTCGAGGCCGTGCGGGGTGTCAATTGTGATGCCGTGCTGGGCTCGCTGCAGCAGCGGGGACTGATCGTCATCGCCGGACGCCGACAATCGCCTGGACGTCCGGTCGAGTATGCCACCACAGCACTCTTCCTTGAACTTTTTGCCTTACGAGACCTCGCTGAAATGCCGCCTCTGCCCGACCCCAAGGCGTTTGCCGAACTGGCGGCCGGCGCTCTGGCTGAGGAAGACGACGAGGACGAGGGAACGGAACCGGCGGACGAAAACGTCGAGTCCGGCAACGAAGCGGACGTGGAGCAAGATTTCGCAGCGCCATCGATCCTGGCGGAGGAAAACGAAGATGCCGGAATTGGAACGTCTGCAGAAGATTCTGAGTCGAGCGGGAGTGGCCTCGAGGCGGGCGGCGGAGGATCTGATCCGGGAGGGTCGGGTTCGGCTGAACGGGAAGACGGTGAAGGACCTGGGGACGAAGGCGGACCCACAACGTGATTCGGTAACGGTTGACGGTCGTTCCACGCGTCCGGCCCGTCTGCGCTACCTGCTCTTCCACAAACCGGTCGGTGTCGTCAGTACGATGGCCGATCCAGAGCGGCGGCCTTGTCTCGGCGACATGCTTCGGCGCGAGCGTACGCGCGTCTTCCCGGTCGGTCGGTTGGACTATGAGTCAAGCGGCCTGATCCTGCTAACCAACGATGGTGATATGGCCGAGCGGCTGAGCCATCCGCGTTTCGGTATCGCCAAGGTCTACCGTGTCAAAGTAAAAGGGCACCCGACCCATGCCGCACTTGAGCGGCTGGCCAGCGGACTCCGGCTGACCGACGGGCCCACGGCGCCGGCCGATGTGATGGTCGAAAGTCAGCTCGATCGCAAAACCCGCTTGCAGATCACTCTCCGCGAGGGTCGTCAACGACAGGTGCGTCGGATGTTCGAGGCGATTGGTTGCCCGGTCGATCGCCTCTCCCGGGTGCAGATCGGTCCGCTCAAATTGGGCCGGTTACCGATCGGCGAGATGCGGGAGCTCGAGCCGCGCGAACTCGAGGCCTTGCATCGCGCCATTCGGGAGCCCGGGCTGCCTCCCGAAGGCCGCGTCCTGGTTTCGGCGCGCGCAGCGAGAGCGGGTTCACGGACGCGTCGAACTGAGACCAAAGTGAGTAAGCCGCGTCGTAAGCCTGCTTGAGGTCTGCGGCAGGCGTGCCCAGTGGTCGTCTGCGAACCATTGCCTTGACGGCCGCGTCGAGCGAGCCGTGCAGGCCGGCGGCGGTGGCCGTCAGGACTGCCGCGCCAAGCGGCGTGGCGTTGGGCTCTTCGCCGACCAGAAGGGGTAGCGGCAATGCCGCCGCGAGAGTGCGCAACAGGCTTTCACTGCGCACGAGGCCCCCCGAGAGCGTAAGCGTGCTTGCCATCGGCTGGGTACCGTCGGTTGCGAGCTGCTCGAGGTTGATCCGCAAGGCGAAAGCCAGGTTGTCCTGAAACGATTGCAGGAGAGCACTTCGTCCGGGCCGGATGCCGGTTGAGGCGCGCCGGTAGGCGAAGCCGAGTGGTCGGTCGGGGTTGGTCGAAGCTGGCCCGAAGGCGCGTGGTCCGGCGAAGCCGACGAAGGACGAGGGCGCCAGCGTGGCCGCTCCAAGCAATTGTTCCGCAGTTTCGAAGCCGGCTGGTCGCTCGAAGCCCGTCAATTCAAGCATCCATTCCCAGAGAAAGCCGCAATCGCCGGCATTGCTCTCCCGCACCCACGCACCCGGCACCACGTGCAGGCCTGTCCACAGCGGAGAGTCCGCGCCATGCGGGGCAGCAGCCGCATCGACCCGCATGAGTGGCGCGGTCGTGCCAAGCACCGCTCCGTGGCTGCCCGGCGAGAGCACACCCGAGCCCAACAAGGCACATTGTGAGTCGGCCCCACCGATATGCACAGGCGTGCCGGGTTCGAGACCGAGTTCCGCGGCGACAGCTGGACTGAGACCGCCGATTCGTGAGCCCGCGGGGAGCAGTGCCGGAAGCAAATCTTTGCGGATTTCAAAGAGGGAGAGAATTTCCTCTGACCAGCTCCTATTTCGGATATCGAGCAGGCCGGTTGCGGCCTGGTTGGAGGGCTCGCCTGCGATCTCACCGCAAAGGCGAAAGACCATCCAGTCGAGAGGCGTGAGGACGTGGGCGACCGGCGTTTCCGGGTGCTTGCGGCGGAACGTCAGCAGACGCGACAGCGACCAGACCCAGGGCGGCCAGTGGCCGGTGATCGTACCGCCGCGATCGGGCCCAAGTCGCTCAAGGATTTCAAAGCCGCCCGCGAGTCCGCCGCAATCGAGATTGGGAGCACAGAGCACCTCGCGTCCGCGTGGATCGAGCAGCACCGTGCCGAGACGTTGCGCCGAGGTGGTGATCGCCCGGATGGCTCTCGGAGGCAGCCCAGCGGCTTCGCGTGCCCGGCGGGTGCAGCGGACGAAGACTTTCCAAAAATTATCGGGATCGAAACCCCAGCCATCGGCGAGCGCAGAATATTCGTGATGGACAGGCTCGAAGGTCCAGGCTTCACGGACGATCGCGAGGCAATGCCCGGTCTCATCGAAGAGGGCACATTTGCCGCCGCCGGTACCGAAGTCGAGGACGGCAATGGCCTGGGGAGTGTTCGGCATGGATTCGAATACTCTGCGGGTGCGCCCGGGCTCAAGTGGGGCGCGGCTGTGGCTCGACCGGAATCGTTGGCTCTTTAGCGGTTGGTTTGGTGTGGCGAGCCTGATCGAGTGCGCCATGGAAGGCGGTCAGGCTGATGCCGAAGGGCAGACCGAAATAGATCACCCGAAAGAGCAGGACTGCGATCAGGGTGGTTTCGAAGGGCAGGCCCATCGAAACGAAGACGGTGGTGAGCGAGCCCTCCATCAGGCCGAGCCCGGCAGGCAGGATCGAGATCGTCGAGAAGAAAATCCCGATCGCAAAACCAACCGTGACCAGGGTGAAGGGAACGTTCTCGCCGAGGGCCCAAAAGCAGCTCCAGAGCACGCCGATCGTCACCACCCAATCGAGCAGGATCCATCCCGTGGGCGCGACCATGGCGGGCCAACGCTCAAGCAGAAAATGAACGCCGCGATCGATGTTGTGTTGCAGACGCCAGAGGCTTGCGCGGCTGGGGGCGCGCGAGGGTGCAATTCGCATGGCCAATCGATGGCCGACCAGGGTGGCACGCAGCAGCAGCCGGCGGCGAAACTTCGGCCGTAAAATGATGGCCACGCAGAGCCCAACGCCCAGGATGAAAAGCAGCAAGGCAAATGCCGCGCTCGCCAAAGCGGTCGGGCCAAGCGTGGCGCGACCCAGGAGCGCCGCGAAGCCCGCAATCAGGAAGCCGACCAGCGTGATATTGGTGACCAGCCCCTGAACGAAGGAAATTGTCACCGCCTGGCCCAGCGGAATACCACCTTGACGAAAGAAGAACAATCGCGCCGCAAAGCCCGACAAACCACCGGTCGCAACAATAAAGTTTATGGTATTCGAAACGAAGGTGATTCGAACCATGCGACTCAATCCGAGAGGATGGCCGGCGGCCTGGGCGATGCCTTCGTAGCTCAGGCTCATCAGGAAATAGCTGAGCAAGGTCGCAGCAATCGGCATCGCGACCCGGGGGAGCGAGAGATGGTTCGCCGCCTGCGCCAACTTCTGGCCATCGCCCCAGAGATAGAGCAGGCCCGCTGCGGCGACCGCCACCAGTGCAAGCAAGGTAAAGAGGCGCCGCAAAGAGCCTGAAGGGCGGTCGGCGTTCGCTGGATCGGGTTTGTCAGCCGCCACGAGCAAGACCCTTGCGGTTGCCGGCGAGCCAACCGATGATGCCACCTAGCGGTCCACCAATCAGCGCGCCGATCACCAACGCTGCGAAAAGCTCGCGGAACCCGGGTTCCGGCTCACCAAGGCCGAGAAAGGCGGCGGTGCCGACGACGGCAGCACCGGTGAGAATGGTCGCAGACGCGGCCGTGGCTCCGGCTCCCGTGGTGCGATCGAAGAGGACAGAGGCAGCGAGAAGCAAGGCACCAACGCCGAGCACCAGCCAGGCGGGCGGGCGTGACGTCGGCAACACGACGAGATCGACGGCCTTTTCCCCCCGGCCGCGAATCTCAAGCGCAAGAACCTCAAGATCGCCACGGCCTGGATTATCAATCGCAAAAACAGTGGCCTGCCGCGAGCGCAGCAGATCGATCCGCCGGTTGCCTTCCCGCCGCGCCATCCCTGTTGTCTGGAAGAAGGTGCCCTCAAGGTCAAGGGGTGGAGCGTTGACCCGGCCGATGCGGAGCGACCAGCGCTGTGTGCGGGTCTCGGTAGCGGACCTTTCGCCGAGGCGGGCCCGGACGACGAGTTCCAGTTGGCGCGGTGGGTCTTTGAGGCCTAGAGCAAGGGGCAGCTGGTCGACGGCGACCCTTCGCTGCAACAAGGCGTCAGGCGGTAAAATGCGGTTGATCAAGGCCGAGGTCAGCAGACCGAGCCAAACGATCGCGAACAAGGCAGCGGCCAAGCGGCCGCGCGGCCCCAGGCGTCCGGCGTAACGCATGGGAAAATAAAGTGCGGTGGCGAGTAGCAGGCCCGAGTCGATGGCGACCAGGGGCGGGGTCGGGGCGATATCGACCGCGCCCAGGATATAGAGCCCGATGAAGAGGCCGCCAGCGAGCAGCGGTGGTGCCCAGGTCAGGAGTCGCTCCCGGGTGCGCGCGGCATGCGGCGCGGGCCGGTGAGCGATTGACGCGATCGGGGCTCGCGGATGTCTGCGGGCCATCGTTTGCAGGATTAGCACGGCCAGCGCTCAGGTGGCACTCGACTTTGGGCAGTGTCGCCCTCTCGGCGGATACGCGACAGGCCTCGGCGCGTCACCAGCCGCGGAGGTCGATCGGCCAGACTTCGACGATGCGCTCGCCGTCGAGGAGATGCAGGGATTCATGGTAGGCAATGGTGGGATCGACGTGCGCCGGCCAGACCCGGATCCGATCGCCGACACGCGGCGGCGCGCGGCCTTCGTCGGCGGCGAAGGTGGTGTGTTCGTCGGAACAAAACCAGATCGAGCTTCCCTCGATGCGCGGGTTGCCGTGGTCCATGCCGAGCGATTTGAGGCCGCAGTCGGCAACCGTCCAGGTCTTCGAGGCCGAGACCACCGTGGCGAGGACGAAGAGGGCCGGCAGGAAGGGCAGCCCGAGCCGCCCATAGGCGGTATCCATCAGCGCGTAGGAACCCGCCTGGATCTCAGTGGCCCAGGGGTTCAAATCAAAAGTGCCCGTACCGCCCGCCGATATCATTTCGCCACCGACCTCGGCGTGCGCGGCGAGGAGCTTCTGCATGGCGTGCCCGGTCTCGTCGCTGCGGCGCTGGCGGTCGTCGAGCCCAACGGCGTGGCCTTCGTACCCCATCACCCCGCGCACTTGGAGGCCCGAGCGCCGCGCGAGATCAGCGAGGCGCGCCGCATCCTCGGCCGCGCAACCGCAACGCGGCAGGCCGACTTCGACGTCAATCAACACAGCGCGAAGACCAGCCTTGGCGGCGGCCTCGATCGTCTCATTCGAATCGACGGCGATCGTGACGCGGGCGTCGAGTTCGGCCAATCTTCGCAGTCGAGCCGGATCGAGACTCTCGTTGGCAAGCAGCAGGTCGTCGCCGAGACCCGCCGCGGCGAGGCCGACCATCTCGCGCGGCGTCGCGCAAGTGAAGCCGTGGTGCCCATGCCTCGCCTGCAAGGCCGCAAGCTTCGTGCATTTATGGGCCTTGACGTGAGGGCGAAGTCGGGCTCCGGGCAGGGCGGCCGCCATGCTTGCGAGATTGTGCCCGAGAGCCGCTGTATCGACGACCAGGGCGGGTGTGGGCAGGTCGGCAAGAAACATTCTCCTTCGCCATAGCGGAGCGCAAGCCCTCTGCGCGAGGCGACGCTTCGACCGGGATACGGCGTTGCGCGAGGCCCTGCGGCAGCGCTGTGCTCAGGCGATCACACCCGGTGGCGGGTTTGCCGCCGGATGAAATCGCGGGAACAGGGCTGCGATATTGTGATTGCCAAGATGAGGGTCTGCGATTTCGCCAAAGAGGCTGCGAAAGTCGGCGGTGACGGCAAGGCCCCGTACCTTGAAGAGTTGGCCGGGCGCGAGGCCGGGCCAAATGCCCGCAACCCGACCGCCGCGCAAGGTGCCACCAGGCACGAGCATTGGGGTTGCGTGTCGGTGGTCTGTTCCGCCTGAACGGTTCTCGGCGACCATTCGACCAAATTCGCTCATTATGAGGACGCAGACATCGGCCAGTTGCTCTCCGAGATCGATCCCAAAGGCGGCGAGGGCGCTGGCGAGTTGCCCGAGCAATCTGGCGAGCGTCCCCGAGGCCCCGCGCTGGCCCGCGTGGGTGTCCCAACCGTCGGCTTCCAGGAAGGCGATCTCGATACCGAGATCAGCCTCGATCAGCTGCGCGACCTCGGCAAAGCCAGCCGCCAGCGGTGTCGCCGGGTAGATCGCGCCAGGCGCCGGTGCCTGGGCTTCGTCGGCAAGGGCCGAAAAGATCTCCCAGGTCTCGAGCGTCTCCTGCACGGTACGTCCGAGCAGGTCATCGCGCGCACCCTACATGCCGGGTGCGGCTGAGGCCCGGCGCACGAAGCGGGGCAGGAGCCCGAGGCCGCTGAGTGTCAAGCATAATAGTTGGCTTCGCGTCAGGCTCGGGACGGGCCGGAGCGGGAACGAGGATGGATTTGAACGGGCTGCTCTCCCCGGCGTCAGGCGCTGCTCGGGAAGGACCGGCTCGTCCGTTGGCGGCTGGGGCCGGCTCTCTGGTGTGTCGATGGGCATCCTCTTCTTCCTAAGGCCACGCCCTCGATAGCTCCGCTGGCCAAGGCCCAGGCAAGATCGAAGCGTGCAATCATGTCGCCGGCGCTGATCAACTCTGCCGCGCTCTCGGGCCAACCGGTTGGCGGCGTGCAGCGTAGATGACGGGAGAGCATCTTGAGAACCCGTTCGCCCTCTTCTTCGCCGGATTCGTTGATCGTGGTTCCAAGCACGGGTTTAGACCCCGGAATGTGCCGACCTGAGAGGAATTGGAAGGCGAGGGTGCGCAGTTCAAACAATCCGCGGGCGTATTTTTCGTTGATGCTGCTGGCACGGCGACGCCGGTCGGGTCGCGAGCTCAGGTGGTTGTCGAGATGAAAAGCATGGCCGGGCTATGCGCCCCATTTGTCGGATGCGTGCGAACTCGATCGGGGTCGGGCCAAAGGCGGCCCGGCTGAGGAGGTGGACGATCCGGGCCTCCTCGGTGATGGGCCCGTTCTCGACTAGCTGCCGCCAATTGTCAGCGGAGGCAGGCGTAGCGACGGACACGAAACGGTCGAGTCTGGCCGCGGATCGTTGCCGATGGCTTCGATTCCGAGGAACATCTCGCGCAGGTTGCCGGCCACCGTGATTTCTTCCACCGGAAAGGCAAGCTCGCCGTTTTCGATCCAATGTCCGGTAGCCCCGCGGGAGTAATCGCCAGTGACCAGGTTGACGCCCATTCCGGACAGCCCCGTGATCAGCAGACCTTGCTGGATTCCTGCGATCATCTGCTCGAGGGATTGCTCGCCTGGCATGAGCTTCAGGTTGGTTGCACCTGCGCCGGGGCTGCCGCCGACGCCGCGGCTCGCGTTGCCGGTGCTCGCCATGCCGAGCCGCCGGGCGGAGTAGGTATCGAGCAGAAAGCTTCGTAGAACGCCGTTTTCGACAAGATTTGTGCGCCGGGTGGGCAGACCTTCGCCATCGAAGGGGCGGGTGGCGAGCCCGCCGATGCGCCGGCCATCGTCCACGATCTGCACGAATTCAGGGAGGATACGCGTCCCGAGTGCCTCGCGAAGGAAAGACGTGCCGCGGTAAAGCGTGCCACCGCTGATCGCCGAAGCGAGGTGTCCGAGCAGCCCGGCTGCGACCGGGGCTTCGAAGATGACCGGCAAGCGTGCGGTCGGGACGCGGCGTGCGCCGAGCGAGCGCAGGGTTCGGCGCGCGGCCTCGGCGCCAATCGATTCGGGCGATTCCAAATCTTGCAGTCGCCGCGTCGAATGACCCCAGCCAGCACGCTGCATTTTGCCGTCTTGTTCGGCGATGGGTGCGACCGAAAGGCCGAAGCGGCTGCTCTCGAAAGCGCCCCGAAAATCGCCCGCGGTCGAGGCGTAGGCGACCCGACCGCGGCTGGCACCCATTTCGGCGCCGTCGGAGTTGCTGATGCGGGGGTCGGCGCTGCGGGCGCGGGTTTCCGCCCGTCGCGCCAGATCAGCGGCCTGCGCCGGTTCGGGGAGGGGTGCATCAGCATCAATTATGGCAAGGTCGGGCCAGGGTTGGCGCGCGATACTCCCGGCTTCCGGAAGCCCGGCGTACTCGTCGCGCGGCAGGATGCGGGCCATCTCGACAATCTGACGGGCGAAGTCCCGCAGCGAGGCGGCATTCAAGTTCGCGGTGGAGGCGACGGCCGTGGCCCCGTCGACGAGGCAGCGCAGGCCGACCCGCCGCTCGCGCGCGACCGTGACGTTCTCGATTTCGCCCAGCCGCACGCGCACCTCGACGGATTCGCGCTCAACGGCCAGGCCGTCGCAGTCGGTGGCTCCTGCGGCTTGCGCGCTTTTAATCAGTAGATCCAGAGCGTCGATCATGGATTCTGAGGATGTGCTGTTCATGTCGCCGTGCCGCCGACCGTAAGCCCGTCGATCCGGATGGTGGGCAAGCCGACCCCGACCGGGACCGATTGGCCGTCCTTGCCACACGTTCCGACGCCGCTGTCGAGTGCCAAATCAGAACCGACGCGGGTGATTCGGGTCAGCACATCCGGCCCATTGCCGATCAGGGTCGCGCCACGCACGGGTGCGGTGATGCGGCCACCCTCGATCAGATAGGCTTCACTTGCCGAGAAGACGAACTTACCATTGGTGATATCGACCTGACCGCCGGCAAACGAGACGGCGTAAAGTCCCCGATCGACCGAGCGGATGATATCTTCGGGCGCATCTTCGCCCGCCAGCATGAAGGTGTTGGTCATGCGCGGCATCGGGAAGTGCATATAGCTCTCGCGACGCCCGTTGCCGGTCGGCGCCACACCCATCAGGCGCGCGTTTTGGCGGTCCTGCAGGAAGCCGCAGAGGCGCCCTTTCTCGATCAGGACGGTGCGGCCCGTCGGCGTGCCTTCGTCATCGATGTTGATGGAGCCGCGCCGTGCCGCCAGGGTGCCGTCGTCGACCACGGTGCAGAGTTCGCTCGCCACCCGCTCGCCGAGCAGATTGGCGAAGGCCGACGTGCCCTTGCGGATGAAGTCGCCTTCCAGGCCATGACCGATGGCTTCGTGCAAAAGCACGCCCGGCCATCCTGGTCCAAGCACGACATTCATTTCTCCGGCCGGGGCTTCACGCGCCTCAAGGCCAATCAGTGCCTGACGCGCCGCGGCCCGGGCCCAGCCGAGAACCGGCTCATCGTGTTCCAGCAGCGCCGTCAATCCCATGCGACCGCCGCCGCCGCTGGTGCCGGTTTGTTTGCGTCCGGAACCCTCGGCGACGCAGGTGACCGAGACCCGCACCATCGGCTGCTCGTCGATCACGATGCGACCGTCGCTGGTGGCGACGACAATGGTCCGGCTCTCGTTGGCGACGCCGGCCATCACGTTGACGATCCGCGGATCGACGGCACGGCACGCGCGGTCGATGCGGCGCAGCAACTCGACCCGATCGGGAAGGGGACGAGAGAGGTCGTCGCGCGCCACCGGGTAGAGGTCGCGCGTACCGGGCGCGA